>DATLAJ010000055.1 GCA_035527515.1 bacterium | reverse complement strand
TTGATTGAAGTCGTTAATTGTCGGAGCCTTCTTTCGAGTCTTCAGGTTATGCTTACCACAAACATGACCAAGATGCCGTTCAAGGACGACTCCAGCAACTGCGCCAGCGCCTCTCAAGAATCCCTTCTTGGCGAGTTCAGTAGCAGCATCAAGCTCATCGTCGAACAGATCTGCTTGGAGAATCTCAAGCATGTCAAACAATGAGCTTTCCAAGCGTGCCTGCGCTGACTTCAAAATGTTCAGCTGTTGCTGAAACTTTGGAAAAGCTGCTTTTCCATCAACTACCGCTCCCAAGCGCGGCTTGGTACGGAGCCCGATCATGTAGTCAGAGACACCGTACGTGAGGAAGTCAGTTTGCTTACGTTTCTCATCCTTGTACTGCCTCACAAAGTCCGATAGACGATCAGGCAGAACCTGCTTGACCACCTGCATCGATAGTGAATACCAGCGCTCGTATTCCTCCTTGAAATTCGGCAGCTTTGTCTCGCGCAACTTCTTCTCTGTTTCCTCATCAACAACTTCGAGGTCGAGCGCCAAGCTGACTCGAAGCAACTCTCCTTCATCGATTAGAGCCTTCAGCTCATCCTTGAATTTGGTGATGTTCGATTCCATCGTCATTCGTTTCATGCCTCATAACGCCCTTGAGCTAAGCTGCCCGGCGGAAGCGGGCAAACCTGGCAATACTCTACGCCTGGCTGGTGGGCAAGACAAGCAACTCCGAATGCCCAGCCCGCCTGGTCAGCTTCAGCGAGTTGTTATGCCGCCGGGATTCAACTTCGCGCTGCTTAGGGCGCATGCAAAGCAGGCCGACGTGGAGGTTTGATGGGCGCACCTTATACAAAGTCGGACTCGTCTGCATAGGATATAACCCAAGGGACCGACGGATCTAGCCCGCGAGGGGCCAAGCGGAACCTTTGCGGGTCCATCGGATTGCGTGACTCTCTTGGGATCTCGACCACGAAGATCGGAAAAGGGCACCGCTTGTCCATTGCATAGACCACCAGATTCTCGATCAGGAGGAGGATCCGGTTGGCGCTCATCTGGGCGAATTCGTCGACGCGCAGGCCCAGAACCTGCGGCATCGCGATGGCGACAGAGGAGGGCGACGTAAGGCTGTAATGGACGCCTCCCAGCGACCAACCGTGGTGCTCGTGGCATACGCGCAATTGAAGAAAAGCGGATAGCCAGCTTCCACGTACTCTGCGGAGATACGACGCCAGCTCGGGCTGGCCCGTTGCCTGAAGGTCGGCGATCCCTACCTCGAACTCCGAGTCCTTCTGAAAGAGGAAACCAATCTCGAGGCCAAGAGGATCGCGGAGGATGTTCTGCAGGCCGGTCTTGACAGCCACAACACCCTGGTCGACTAGCTTGTCGACCGCCTGACTCAAGGGGATATCGATTGTCTGGAGAATGTCGTACTGATTTGGCCTGTAGCGAACTGCTTGGCCGGTTCGGATGGCATCGATGTGGGCGGAGACTAGGCGTCGGATCTCGAGGGCGGCGTCGCGCGCGGCCTGCGCGGCCTCGAGCATCGGTTTGAACTGCTGATCGAAGTGGTCTCGGGCTCTAGGGCGCTCGCTGTCGTTGATGGCAAGGAGGTAGAGGTCATCGCGGAACTTGAGCAAGCCAAAGAAGACGCGAGCAATGAATGGGCATGAAGAGCCCTCGTCAGAGACCTTCGTGACGCGGAATGGAGGGGACATGGGCTTCCTCAGAAAGGGGGCGGTGGCGTACTGGCGGTCATCGGTGACAGGGGGGCGATGCATCGCAACCCGGGCAATGCGACAAGGCTAACGGCGGCATAACATATACTTCTGCAGAACTGTTCTGGATAATGTCCCCCACCGGGTCTTTTTGCAGAACCATCGGGATGAATCATTTTGCCATCGCCGGGAATCACGGCTTCCGCGTCAGCCATGTCAGCATTGCATGGAGGGTCTCTCGAGGATCACAAATTCCAGCTCGACGGGACTGTCTAGGAATCCATCTAGGGAGCGCTTGATGATCTTGTAGAGCCTGTTGTGAAGCCAGTCCTTGGCTTGCTGGTTCGGGACGCCGACCACGGCACTATCGCCTTCGAGAGCCAACAATGATGTCCCTGTGAACCAGGTGTTGAAAGTGGCCGTGGTGGTTTGTAGGCTGATCTCTTTTAGGACTTCTGGCCAAAGGTCGAGTTCTCTCTGGCTTGTTCCATACTTACGTCTAAGTTCGTCTAGATGCCGGGTTCTTTCGCGCTCGTGGTCCGCCCTAAGCTCCTCACGGCGTTTGTCGCGCTCGGCTTCCTCCCGAGCTATCTCCTGTGTAGATTGAAATGGTGACGGCGGTTTGTAGTCTTTCTCGATTGCCCGGATTAGCCACGCCGCTGGATCCTGAATAGGCCTCCCCCGGCTTCTTGTCTCGAGTTTGCAGTCAAGAAACTGCAGTTTCTCCTCGTTGTACTCGGAGGGAATCTAGTTGTTAGTTCCCGAGCTTTCTCGTTTTCGATTTTCAGTTTGATCAATCTATTAACAGCAAGATTGCCGTTATCTGTATCTTGCACTACTGTTTGCTGTAAGTTGCTTTTTTTGCCCCCCCTGTTCAATCATAGCGCACGAGATAGGCGCTGACGTCATTTGAGCCCCTCTGCGCCGCGGGGTTCGAGTGACTATCGATGCACCGGACGGATGAATTCGCTGGCGCAGATGAAGGAACCAATGCACGCCGCTACCGCTCCAGCGGCCAGCGGCACTTGAGCCTGAGCATCAACTCGAACTCCTTTTCCTTCGCGGCCACGACACTCGTCCTGTCGTGCGCCACGAGAAGGTACGGCGGCTCGTGTCGCACGAACTCGACGAAGGTGC
>DATLAJ010000054.1 GCA_035527515.1 bacterium | reverse complement strand
CTTAGGGATCGCAACAGTAAAACGAGTGGAGGTCGCGTCGGAACTACGAGGCGCGGCTACAACCATCTGGAAGATTCGGGCTGCCTTGGAGAGCGCCGGCATCGAGTTTATCGCGGCGGAGGCGGGGAGGGGACCCGGCGTGCGACTCAGGTGGGAGTAAGGTGACCACGAAGGTCCGCGATACAAGTGAGGCTGGGCAAAATTCCAGTACAGCGTTAGGCAGCCTTGGCGCTCTCGCCGCGTCCTACCGGGAACGGAGTTGCATCAATCACCACCGCATCGCCCCTAGTGTGACCCCGGCTGCTCTGAAGCAGAAAGAGCATCTGCAGCGTCTTTGTGAGGGCATTCATCAAAGTGGTTTCGTGGCGCGCGAGCTTTCCGAGCCCATCACCAAAAGCGCCATCCTGAATGAGGGCATCGCCAAGTTGAACTGACCACGCCTCGTCGGACATCTCGTCGGCGTCTTCTTCGCCGCCTTCCTCGTCGTACTCATCCGACCGCCTTGCCCGCATCGCTTGCTGTGACTCCTTGGCTTCCGCCACCTGAGCCTGACGAGCGTCAATGATCGCGGCCTCAAAGAAGGGCACACGGCGCAGGCGCCAGAAGATCCCAGCGAGCCGCTCCACCAACTCGCCCTCCAAGACCGATTGCGGCTCGTGCTCCTCGAGGAGTTCTGCGCGCAATTGATCAAAATCACCGGCGTTCTCGCCAGCGATGATGAGCATCTTTGCTGTCAGACCGTGCTTTCGTGAGTTGAGGCGCGATCGAGCCTTCCCAGCAAGGGACTTCGGGCCTGTGCTGTTCTTTGCGTTGGCTCTGTTCGCTTGAAGCTGCTTCTCTGATGCCATGATGCTTTCCCCCTTGTGAACTTCTTCGCACCAGACATATGGTGTTCGCTATTTGTTCTTTCAATGGTTGGCTATCAGGCTTTCTTGCCCGGCTTGCCGCTAAAGGCAGGATAAAGCTGTATTATCAAAATAAGCAACTAATAGTTGCGCTAAGCAAAGCGAACCCAATTGCTGCGTTACAGAACTTAGCTGCCTAGTGGCTCGCCGCGCGTCTCCACAAATTTGTGGCTATGATAACTGCCATGCACCGAGCAGCCCAATGACCAGCTTCTCTCTAGAAAAGCTCCTACCCATCTTCGTTTATCCGTTGGGTGCCGCAATGCTCGGCTAGCGCGATTCGACCTATCGGTTATCGGGTCGCGCGCATTCTACAAAACGAAGCCAATTGCTGCGTTGCGGAATTTACCTGCCTCCACCGCGAAGTGGCTGGAAGAAGGTACTTTTGATTACGGGGAGCTGCGCTCGGCGCAGAGCCGCAAGATCCAACTGTCAACACTGCAGCAACGAGGTTGGTGCTTTGGTGCCGGCGCGGGGCGGCGCAAAGCCTTGCGTGCTCCATTCTGGCACCGGCAAAATTGGCTGAGTTGAGACGATGATGCCGATCGCGGTTGCAGTCCGGCGCTACGCTCGGCCCACCGCGTGCCCGAAGCTCTCCTCTGAGTAGAACACCATCTCGAATCCGGCTTCGGCTAGCTCTTCACGAACCTCGTTCTCGGTGAACGAGCGATCAAAGGTGGAGCTGATCGAGTCCCCCGCTTCGACCGGCTCGGCACCACGGATGGCTCGAATGAACTTCGCTAGTCGATACGACAGTCGTCTCGACATCGAATTCCGCTTTGCCCAAAACGACAGGAAGAGCGGTGCGCCCGGGCAAAGATGCTGACGAAACTCCCGCAGCAGCTCAACCCGTCGCCTCCGCCCGAAAACGTGGATATAGGCACCCCATCCCAATATAGCTCCGTCGTAAGTCCCGAGGGTCACCGGGACCCCGCCCGGCTCGGCCTGAATCACCGTAGCCTCGACACCATGCAGCTCGAGGAAGCTCTGACATTTTGCCATCAACTGAGGGTTGCACTCGAACGCATCGACCAAGAACCCCATCCGAGACAACGCCAGAACCTCCCGCCCACCCCCAGCCGACCCCAGCAGAATTGATCGACAGTCAGCGAAGTATTTCTCGATCACCCGCTGTTCCCAATATCGCAAGCCCGATAGGTTGTAGGCCGCATCGTGGTAGTTGACGTCGCCCGAGTCTCCACTCTGGGTCGAGGTGTAATGATGATTTGTCAGGACTTGCAACTCTGATGGGTCCAGAAAGCCAAGGAAGAAACCACGATGAACGGCTTTCACTCCGTTCTGAATCCTGGCGAGCAAGCGTCTCGTGAACAAGTACGCCGTGACCCGATGGGGAAGTCGTTCCTCGCTCTTCATCTGGGTATCCAAAATCGGACAAAGCATGCTGGAAGCTGTTCTACGCTTACAGAGACCTGGATAAATTTCATTGGCTTTTTATTGTCCTGCGAATAATCATAATGAGGCAACGGGAGCTAATCGGTGACGGACAACAAGAGTGATGAGCTGCGGGGCCGAAGGAAGGATCGCGACGTACCAGTGAAGCGGAGCTGGGAAAGGCCGATTGTGCGCAAGGAATCAATTGCCTCAATTACCCAGAAGTCCGGCCGGCCGTCGGATAGTGATCACGGGACCTCTTAGTAGGGCGACCCAACTTCTTAGCCCGCAGTTCCAGGAATCTTCCTAGGTAGTAGGCCGGGAGCAGGATTGCCCGCCCATCATATGAGGGAAACGGGTCCTGTAGGGTCTTACGCTCTATGCGATCAGCTGCTTGCTCGAGGCAAGCGTAATCGACATACCTACCTAGATCGACGGTGGTTTGCTGTCTTTTGAGTTCTTGCCGAATTTGATCCAAGTCCTTCTGCGTTCGAAGAAGTAGATCTGGCCCGAACTCCCCTTTATCTTTGCGCAACCTGATCAGGTCGGGCAAGAGATCCTTTGTAGCCCTGCGAATGAGCCTCCTCCCAACGCCAGCTCGCCGGTGCTGATCACTTGGAACGGCCAGGCAGTACTCGACCAAACGAACGTCGATGAGAGGATATCGCAGCGATAGCTTGTAGTCGGCTGCCTCGGTCACCCAATTGTGGGTGTCGACGCCTTCGTCAGCCAATCCCATGATGTACTCTTGTAATATTGCTCGCGCGCTCGAAGGAAGGTAGTTGGTGCAATCCCAGTAGGGAGTCGCGTTGAGCTTCGTTCGGAGATCGACCTCTTGAGCGAAGAGCTCTGCGATACAGGTGCCATGATGACCGAGATAGCCGTGGCGCTGATAGCTCAGCGCATGCCAGACCTTACGGGGCAGTTGGGCTGACGCCAACTGGCGCCACAAGCGAAAGTTCGATATGCCGATTATTTCTCTCTCGGCACTGTATTCTCTGATGAAGCGTCCCAGCTTCAGGCTACCCAGCAAGCAGGCAAGGTGCCGCGGGCTGTTGAACGAGGCGGCTTGGTCTCCTCCGTTTCCGGTCAAGAGCACATTGCAGCCAACCTTCCTAGCTTCCTCGAAAAGAGCCTTCTGGACGTAGTTCGTTGCCCATTGAACGGGCAGCCTGAGGCTCTCGAAAACCTGCTCGACCGGAGCGAGGGGGGAGAGGCCGGCCGCCGTTGTGTAGCGCATGTCCAGCTTTGATAGGCTGCCCGTTAGTGCCTCAAGATACTTCCGCTCGTCGCGATCAGCCGCCGGCGAGTCGAGTTGGGTTACATGCCCCACTCCCACCAATTTGGTGACGGTATCTCGCGAGGCAGCAAGAGCGGTGATGGCGGCAGAGTCGAGTCCGCCCGAAACCATCACCCCGGTGCAAGACCCGGGATCGATGCGTGTGGCGACAGCCTCGCCCAGGAGCTCCCGATAGCGATGCACATAATCGCGCTTGTCCTTGTAGTACACTCGCCGACCCGGATCTGGTTTCCAATAGGACTCGAGTCGAGGCTCGCCGTCGGCCTCTATCACCATCATGTGGCTCGGAATTAAAGACTGAATCTCCCGGTAGGGTGTCGGCCCCGCCGAGCAGCTGGCGTAGATCAGATAACGAGCGAGCATTGTCTCGTTTAGATCCAGTGGAACGTCCGGAAGGTCGAGCAGCCCCCGCATCGCCGATGCGAAGAAGAAAGACGATCCGACCTTGGCGTAGAAGAGAGGCCGCACCCCGAAGTGGTCGCGGACCAGGAGCAATCGGCGCTGTCGCTGATCCCAGATTGCGAAGGCGAAGTCCCCTAGCAGATGCCGTGAACACTCAACTCCCCAACGCCGATACGCTCGCAGCACCAACTCGCTATCCGAAATCTGCTGGCAATGGTCAAAGCCGATCTCGAGCTTTTCCGACAACTCTCTCCTATTGTCCAGACGGAGGTCGCCGGTGAACAGAAGATCCCGACCCTCGTCGAACAGCGCCTTACAGGGCGCCCGCTCTAGGAGTGTCCGATCCATCAACAGGTGTCCAAATGACACCCCACTCGCGGCGACCTGGCTGTACCCATCGCAGCCCAGAGCCGCGAGACTGTCTGCCAGTCGCGCTGGTGTCGCCGGATCTACCGGGGCGCCATCGTGCTGATAGATCCCGAAGATCCCACTCACATCGCCTCGTCACCTGCTTCGATCAGGCACTCCTGGGACAGTCTTTCAATCAGTTCGAGCGTCTGCGATTCGCACGTCGGACGATCGACCTCGAACTCGGTTAGAAGCACGGAGCAGATCGCATTCACCGTCATCGGTGTCTCAAGCAGCTGCCAAACCCGCGCCGCAACGCTGTTGAGACCGAAGTAATGCTCGAGATCGGCTCCGAGAACGACGGTCTCTTCAGAACTAAGTTCCGTATGGAGATGTCCTTCGCCACGAACGACGGTCGTACTCAACTGAATCGGCTTCGGCATCATGACTGAGAATAGATGATTTGGAACTCGGTTTGCTGATCCCCGGTCAGAACCCGACCGTCACACTCGATCCAGGCATGTGCTTCGATCGCCTTGAGACTTCCACCCTGAGTCGCTTCAGTTGAAACTCCGAGAAACAGGGTGCTGGGAATTCTCTTCCGATTGAGATACCGCTTCGCCGCCACAGCTTGAGCCAGGCAGTTCCTACACCAGGGGATTCTGGCGGACAAAACTGCTGTCGACCAACCGACCGCTTCGAGTTCATCGAAAGGCGTCTCCCGCCCAACTCGTTCGTTCTCATCGCCCAGTGCAAGCGACTGGACGATCCTCCGGAAGGGAATCATCTTCGCTTCGAGTCTCGCGCGGGTAATCCCCAAGGCCGAACCCACGAGTACCCGTCGTCTCAGGCGACCCAACCTGAAGAATTTCCCTAAAGCGCCTATCGAAACCCGCTTTGTCATTTCGAGCACAGTGGCCTTCGGCCGTGAAGTCGAGAAATCCCTCTCCAATGGAGCTCCAAAATATCACCAATGTCACCTAGTCTACTCAGATCCTTGGGCCTCCGCAGCCGATAGCAGGCCACCGTTGCGAGAGCCCGAGATGTCCACTCCAAGAACTTGCGCTCCTTCCCGAGGCTACCGATGAGACTAGACCGATATATATTGCTGCGAAACGCGACAAAAGCTGCATACTTTCCCATCGGTTCTATATGAGGCATCGAGTCTGCCGCCTCATCAAATTCCAGGAAGTAGATCCGATTCAGTGGCAAGGCTCGCTGAGCCTCGCGTGGCCAGGTCAAGATTTCAAACTTCCTGTCGATGCCCTGGTCCTGCAACTCGAGCTTGGAAGATTTCCCAAGGGCCTCTAGAGCATCCGGCATCAGTCGGATCCGCGCAGGGGCAGAGCGGAGCAAGACCTCGTTCGTCGGGGCCAACTCCAATGCTGCGACGTCATCCCCATTCACCTGATATCCTCGTTGCGCGAATAGTGCTGTCAAGGTTGACTTGCCACCCCCGGAGTCGGCTGAGAATGCGACCCCATACCCTTCAACCCCTATGCTGCCTGCGTGGAATGGCATCAGGCCACGCTGATGGAGCAGGGCTCCCATCACGGAACCCAGGAGAAATAACCTGACCTGGACTTCGGTGGAAGATGGATAACGGACCACCTCGATACTTGCTCCGTCGCGGATAGAGAACGTTGCCACACCCGGTATGTCGAGGAAGATCGCGTCGCCCACGACGACAAATCCGTTGTCGTCGCGGCCGCTCCTGCTCAAATCGCTCGAGATCGAGCCGAGGGAAATGTAAATGTCACTCGGTCCCTCGTCGATCGTTTCGCTGAGTTCGGGCAGACGAACCTCTGAACTCAGCCGCAATCCGTAAATGCTATAGGTGCTGCGCATCCGGGCGCATTATGTCAGCAAACGGCAGTCGAGGAGAGTTCCAAATGAAGGCCAGAACTAGAAGCCAGCGCGAGGACCACCAAGTGGTGGCGACACACGGTGAGGACTGCGCACGAAGCGCCTCGCCTTGAAAACCTGCAGGTTTGACCTTGGACGTGCGCCCACTTTGGAATTTACTCTGCGCGTCCTCACAAATTTGCGGCTAGGATAATTGCCACGAACCGAGCAGCCCAATGACCAGCCTCTTTCTAGCGAAGCTCCTACCCATCTTCGTTTATCCGTTGGGTGCAGCAATACTCATCGGCGCTCTTGCGCTTGCACTATCCTTCACAATTTGGCGGCGCATCGGGCAGGTGCTGCTTGGCCTTGCACTCCTGTCCCTGTGGATTGCAGCCACGCCCCTCTGCGCAAGCTGGCTCAATTGGCGGTTGCAGTCGGAGCTTGTGCCGGTTGGCAAAGATCCGCTGCCGCAAAGCGATACCATCGTCTTGCTTGGTGGCATCGGTCCGGCAGACCGGATTGTGGAAGCTCTTCGGATCTACCGGGCCGGCAAGGCGCCACGCATCGTGATCTCTGGGGGAAATCAGCCCTGGCGGGTGTGTACTGTTCCTGAGGCGGAATCGATCTCCAATGTTTTGGTTGGGCTCGGTATACCGTTTTCAGCTTTGATCCTGGAAACCGAAAGCCGAAATACGCGTGAGAATGCCGTCAACACCGCCGCCATCGTCAAGGCGCATGGATGGCGCACGGGGCTTCTCGTCACCTCGGGCACCCATATGCCACGCGCCCTCGCAGCATTCCAAAAAGTGGGCATCAGTTTGGTGCCGGCGGCGACGGATCTCTATGGGCCTCCCAAATTTGTCAGCCTCCTCGACCTTCTGCCGGACGCCCAGGCTCTCGCCCTCACCACCTCGGCAATCAAAGAGATGATCGGATTAGGCGTCTATCGCTTTCGTGGCTGGGCGTGAGAGCCCCGTGCTGGCGCCTCCAATGCGCGACCGTCGAAGCTGTCCTGCGCGACGGGCGCTAGAGAACACCATCTCTCGGAGTAGAGTTGGCGGTCCCTGCTGAATTCAGATCTGGAGGTGTGCCTGGTGAGACGCTGCGAGGCGCTTACTGCTCAAGCTCCGC
>DATLAJ010000053.1 GCA_035527515.1 bacterium | reverse complement strand
TTGCGATGTGCCTCCATCGACTCCTCCGTCAACTTCGCGACCCCGAGAAGATGCTGCGCCTGAAGCACCGCGTAATACGTCTCTGCCACGCCAAGCTCGACGTCCTGCTCCGTGCCCTCGAGCTGCTCCTTTGCGATCCCGACTCCAGTCTTCGACAGCTTGCGCGAGTAGTAAATCGCCCCGCCAGTAAAAAGCGGCTGAGCGACCTGCAATCCCATTGAATACTGATACTTGCGCATATACGGCGAGACCATCGTCTGCGTCCCCGTCCCGAGGTCTATGGACGTCGTTTGGTAGCGATCATGGTCCAGACGAGTGTAATAGCCGCCTAACGAGGCGGTCGGAAAGAAAGCCGTCGCTGAGGACCTCGACTGCGACTCGGCCGCCAGAAGAGAAGCCTTCGCCTGACTAATCGCAGAATGATTCTCAAGAGCAATCTTAATGCTGTCCTTGAGCGTCAGCGCCTCTTGCGCATGAGCTGCATAGGAAAAGACTAAGCAAAACGACAAGAGCCAGATCCCAACGACAGGAAAACAACGAACGTCAATCCTAATCATCCACGCCTCCCGAATCCCTCCAAAAACCGCTTAACAACAACTGGCGCACGCGACAGCAGGTCCATCTCCTTGCCCGACCGTAACCACATCAACAAATACGAGAAACACATACCGCCGAAGACTATCGCTTGTTCCTCGGACTGCACATCATCTACAAAACCCGCTGCCCTCAACCGGTCAAAAACAGGAACAAGCAACGCATGAGGCAGGTACCCACTTTTCTCCAGGCGGGCCCGCAGTCTTTCCTTTAGCGCCCAGGCGAAGCCGGCCATCTCGTGCCAAAACCTCTTCAATGTATCTTTCTCGTCCATTGCATACTCAAAATGCGCTCCTGCAAACCTCTCTAGCTTCACAACTGGGTCTTCAGTTGAGGACAGAGCTTGCTTGGCACGGTTGTAGAAATCAGCCATCTGCGACTCTATCACCGCAAAATATATGTCCTCCTTGCCCTCGAAAAAATTGTAGAGAGTGCCAACAGAGAACTCGGACGCCTCGGCTATCTCTTGAAGCGAGGTCGCCTCGTAACCTCTTTCGACAAACAGCCGCGCGGCCGCCTCGATTACCTCCGATTTCCGCCAGACGGCCTCCCTCTCCTTTCGAGAGAGTTCGTGTGTTTCGGGAATGTCGCTCATTTGCAGTAACCTCACTAAATGCTATTAAAACTATTGCGAACGTTTAATGCTTATTCATATTATGAAGTTCAATCTACAATATACTATACACCCCATACTATAGAATCCAATTCAACATTCGTCGAGTAATTCTCCGGCACGAGGATCAGACCTATAACTTAACAGAATGTCTTAATAGGTCAGTTTTGCCGGCCTACATGCAGCAAGCAGCACTGATTTCGCTCGATTTGGTTCAACTTGATTGTTGGGGTTCTCCCCGATAATCAGATTGAAGAGGGGGATGTCGTGGCCCCCTCGGGGATGGGGTGCATGAGATTCTGCCCGACAGGGCACACCACGGGTAGCCGCAGGCGCAGCCTGACGGTAAGAGGGGAGCTCCCTATGATAACCCTCCCGTTGCGTTGCACGCACGGCTACCCACGGTATCCCCTGTCGGGGATTGCAGCGTGGGTCCCTCATTTGCACCCCGCAGGTGAAGGAGGCAGCTCTTCGGACTCCAACATGAACTCCTCTATCTACGTGTCGAGCAGCTGCAACAGACAACTTCCCGGACCGCCAATCTGATTATTGGGGTTCTCGGCCAAACTTGACGCCGGAGCAAAGCGGTCTATCATAGGGTTGTGATACCTACGGTGTTGTGCCCAGGTTATAGCGTTTGCGAGCCAGAAGGGAGCATAAATGGCGCTAGACAAGGAGCTTTTGGAGATATTGGTCTGCCCGCAGTGCAAGGGCGAACTTGACTACAAGGAACAGGAGGACAGGCTCATCTGCCGCGCCTGCAAACTCGCCTATCGCATTGAAGACGACATTCCCGTGATGCTGATCGACGAGGCCGAACCGATACAGTGAGAGCTCCGGGCGCTCTGGAGATCTCGAGAGTTAAGAGCGCTCTTTTCGTCAGGATCAGGTCTCTTGGGGACACGGTCCTTTTCACGCCAGCTGTTACGAACTTCAAGCGAGCCTGCCCAGGATGCAGGCTCAGCGTCGTCGTTGACGAGGCATCGGCGAGCGTGCTCGAGAACAACCCCGACATCGATGAGACAATCGTCTCGCCGACCGACAACAGACCAGACCACATCCTGAAGTTTCTGACGAAGCTATTACGCAGTCGGTTTGACCTCGCTATCGATTTTCACTGCGGCCCACGAGGCGCGATCGCGACTTTCCTGTCCGGAGCCAGATACCGGGTGGGCTGGGAGGAAGGCGGGCATTCGTTCGTCTATAACATCCGCGTGCCCAGAGCAAGGGAAGTCCTCAGAACGAAGTCAGTCATCCACACCGTAGCCAAGAACCTCGCTCCTCTTATGATGATTGGGGTCCCGATTGTATCGACGGAGACGAGGCTCTTCGTTGGCACGGAGGAGAGGCGCTCGCTGGATGCGAAGCTTGCAGCCGCGGGTCTCGATGGCACTGAGCGTATCTTACTTGTTCACGTGGGCGCGACCAAGGGGCGAAAGGAGTATCCGGCCCAGCGGTTTGGACATGTCCTGAGTTCCTACGTTAGCGAGGGCCAGATGCGACCCGTAGCGCTCGGTTCAAAGAATGATCTGGCAAGGTGGAGCCTGATCAGGCAGCAGCTTTCGGATGAGGCGCGAGGTCGTGTCGTGTCGATGGTCGGCGAGATCAGCATCGCAGAGGTTAAAGCGCTTTGTGCAAGGGCAGCGGTCTTCGTGGGACCTGACAGCGGGCTAATGCACATTGCCGACGCGCTGGGCACGTCCTGCGTGGCGCTGTTTGGCAAGACCGAGCTCCGCCTCTGGCATCCGTGGCAATCGACACACATCGTTTTGAGGCCATGCACGGAGATAAGATGCGCGCCATCATGCCCTCATCGCAGGACCCGTGAGGGCTGCCTCGCCTTAATATCAGAGGACGAGCTTGTGGCGGCGATTCTGGAGCTTGAGTCGCTCCGCGCCTGAGTGCGTTTCCGGCCAGGTTTGGACGCTACCTCGAATCCACAGCTGTGCAGGGACTGTGTTCGGGGTCAAGTGGTTCATTATATGACTTAGCCAAGCACCCAGCAGCCGCGCTGGCGGATCGCGTCGTACATGGCATCCGGCGCGAGATCGGCGCCGTTCGGCCACCGAACCGCACCCATTTCAACATGGACCCTCGCGAATTCCTCCCAGTTCCGCAGTGGCTCAAAAAGCGTGCCTTCCACCTTGTGATCGCTGAGAAAGGCCTTCAGGTCCACTTCGCCGACCGTGCCATCCACGAAGGTCACCTGAAGGCGCAGGCCCGGCAAGGCGTTGACCGAGGCGACCCGCCACGGCGCTTCTGGCCGAATGGCCGGCGCTATCTGAGTGGCTCTATGGGCTTCGGGGTTCGTAGCTGATCGCATAACTTCCAGTCCTCCATTAGTTCATCCCTATGTTCGGATGCCCATTCTAACACGAGCGTCAACGCCCGGCGCGGCAGCGATCCTCGCAGCACACGCAGCTCGCGTATGTCCACAGTCGCCTCGTATCCTCCGTAAAGCGCGTGGAAATGGGCTGGACCATGGTCCCGCCAGAACATCTGAATCACTATGCCATAAAAGTGGCTAATCGTCGGCATTGTATCTTTCTAACCCTTACGAGACAGCCGGCTATCATTTCCTACTATCGAATGTCCCATCGATTATTCCATACTTCTTCGCCTCGGATGCGGACATGAAGAAGTCTCTCGAGGTGTCTTGCTTTATCTTGCGCAGTGGTTGGCCTGTGTGCTTGACCAGCATTTCATACATTATCTCTCGTTTTCTCGACATCTCATTGCGATAGATGTCCAAGTCCGTGAACTTGCCCTCGTAGCCGCCGGCCGGCTCGTGCAGCATGATAGTCCCGTGCGGCAGCGAATAGCGTTTGCTGGGGGCTCCGGCGGCAAGCAGCAAGGCCGCCATGCTTCCAGCCAGTCCGAAGCAGATCGTGCTGACGTCGGCCTTGACGTACTGAATCGTGTCATATATCGCCAGGCCCGCCGTGATGCTTCCGCCGGGGCTATTGATATAGAGGCTGATGTCCTTCTCAGGGTCTTCCGCCTCAAGGAACAACAGCTGTGCAACGATGAGGCTTGCCAGCTCGTCGTGGATCGGCCCGTGCAGAAATATTATCCAGTCCTTCAAAAGACGAGAATAGATGTCGTAAGCCCGTTCGCCCCTACCAGTCTCCTCAACTACCATCGGCACAAGTGCCATTTTTGTTCCTCCCTATTGAGCCTGTTGCGGTCCTTCTGTCTCGTCGCATCTTGCCTGCTCACCCGCAGTATCGGTGATCAGCTCACACTCAAGACGCGTCAGAAGAAACTCTATTGTTTTGACGTCGATCACCTTTGCTCGCGCCATAAGCGTTATCCTGAATCGCTCGATCAGGTAGTCCTTCGCGTTGCGCTCAGCCCTGGGCCGCAGCCCGCTGTGCTTGACGACACCATCGATCTCATCCTGCGTCGCATCGATACCCTCTTGCAGAGCCACCTGAGAAACAAGCAGCTCGCGTTTGAGTGTGTCGAGGACCACTGGCTCGAGCTTGCGCGCTATCGCCTCGAACTCATCCTCTGAGTGCTCCTTGTTCAAAAGCCCCTCTTCAACCATCCCGATCATCATTCGAACAGTGCGGCTTTTAAGAACCTTGGGATGAACCTCGAGCGGATTGCACTCAAGGAGCCTGTCCAACATCGCTTGCTCCTTCATCTGCTGATGTTCACGGTCGTATTTGTCCTGAACTCCATGCTCGAGCAGGTTACGCAGTTCCTCGAGCGTCTGGGTCTCGCCAACCATCTCGGCAAAAGAATCGTCCAGCGGAGGCAGGTTCAGCTTCTTAATCTCCTTGACCTTGACGCTCGCCCGAACTTGCCTCCCGCGCAGGGCCTCGTCGGGGAAATCGTCCGGCACTGTGTAGTCGCCGACTGCCTCCTCCTCAGACCTCCTGCCGACAAGGTGCTGCCCATATAATCTTGTCTCGGCAGACAGAACCTCCACACTCTCGCCCGGTGCGGAGACGATGACCTCGTCATTCTCGCGGCCTAAAAACGCTGCATCCACCGTAATCCTGTTCCCAACTTTGACCTCAACGTCGGGACCCTCGACCGGCCTAAGCACCGCAAAACTCTCCCGGAGCCGCTCTATCATCTCATCAACCTGTTCAGGTGTAACCTGTTTGGCAGGCGCAATCCTCACATGTATTCGATCATATCCACGTACCTCGGGCACGAAGTTCGCGCGGACATTCAGCCTGAACGCAAACGGTTTGCTCTCCTCAAGTGGCACGAGCGACTCTACCTTGGGAGAGTCTATCAGGGGGATATTCTGCTCCTGCGTTGCCAGCATTGAATACGCCTTCAAAAGCGACTCGCGAACCTCCTGTTTGACCTTGCTGCCGAACTTGCGCTGAACAGCGCTGTTCAGTGCCTTGCCGGGCCTGAAACCAGGGGCGATTACCGACTTGCGGTAGCGGTTATAGGCTCTACCGAACTCCTCGTCCACCTCCTTCGGGCTGAGCTCGACATCAAGCGTCTGCTGCTCGCCTTCCCTCGACGCGGCCGTTACTCTCATAAAAGACCTTCTCTCCGATAACGTTACCTCTTGTCCAAATCGCCTCAGCTAAGACCGAGGCAAGGAGATATGCCCGTTTATTAACCCAACGGAAACGACTCTGCAAGGTTTTGCCTACACACAAAACCAGCCAGGCCAGACCTCGCGGAGGCTTTCAGGAGAAGGACTCGAGCGCCGCAAGGAGCTCCTCCGCCGAGACAGTCGCCGTCCCCCTCTTCATCACGACTAGCCCGCCGGCGATGTTGGCGAGGTGGGCTGCCTCGCTGAACGTCGCGCCAGCTGCAAGCGCCGTTGTGAAAACGGCCACGACAGTATCTCCCGCGCCGGTCACGTCAGCGACCTCATCGGCGCCGAAGATCGGTATCGACTCGCTGCCATTCTCGTCCAGCAGCATCATCCCCTTGCTCCCGCGTGTAACAAGAATCGCCTCGAGCGAGAGTTTTTTACGGAGCATCTCGGCGGTCTGAGCAAGCCTGACGTCGTCCGTCTGAAGCGGGACTTTAAGAACCTCCTCGATCTCGGTCTCGTTCGGTGTTTGGGCGGTTACGCTTGAGTAGCGCAGCAGGCCGTATCGCGTATCGACCGTGATCGGGACGTCCCGCTCCCCGGCGATGCCTCGAACAGCCTGGTAAAGCTCGTCTGAGACGAGTCCGTGGCCGTAATCTGAGATGATGATGCCGTCGGCAGCCTGAGCTGCCTTCTGGGTTCGAGCAAGTAGGTTTGAGCGGGCCTCATCATCAAGCTTTGGCGCAGCGCATCTGTCCATCCTGACGATCTGCTGGCGCGCCCTGTGCCGACCCCCGGCGAGTATCCTCGTCTTGATCGACGTGTTCACGGCCTCGAGGCGCAAGAGAGCGTCGCTCTCGATGCCTCGCCTCTGCGCCTCTGCCCAGACGGCGTCGCCGTGGGCGTCCGTGCCTAAAACGCCGGCCAGAAACGTCCTTGCTCCGCAGGCGCGAACGTTGTTTGCAGCATTGCCAGCTCCTCCAAGAAAGACCTGCTCCGAGTCGAACTCCAGTATTAGCACGGGCGCCTCGCGAGAGATTCGCGACGTGTTGCCGAGCACGTAAACGTCTGCGATCACATCGCCAACTACGAGAACTGTCGCGGCTTTGAAGCGCCGGACGATTTCACGCAGTCTTCTCTTCATAAGGATGACCCCGCCGGGCCAGCACGGAGCTCATATCTGCACAAAGCTGCCGTCATCTGGCGATGTTGGCCAGGACTTTGTCGGTCTCACGAAGCCGATTGCCGATTCTTCGAGTGATGTTCACGATGATCCTCATAAACGCATCGAAGTCCTTCGAGTGCAGATCGAGCAATGCCGCCCTCGTGATAATCAGCACCTTTGTGTCTTGTCTCGCAATGAGAGACGCAGACCTGGGCTGGCTGTCGATCAGAGACATCTCGCCCGCAAAATCGCCGGCCGCAAGCTCTGCTATCTTAACTGCACCTTTTGTATCGCGGTTCAGTATTACATCAACCGAGCCTGACTTGATTATGAACAGACAATCGCCCAGGCTGCCTTCGGCGGCTATGACGGACTTGGCCCCGTAGGAGCTGGCGATGGCGTTCTTGGCGAAGACCGCCAGGGCCTCCTCGCCAACTCCCTCGAACAGAGAAGTCGCTCTGATGACGTCGATATTCTGCATTGGTCTATTGGTTCACAACCAGTTCTGGCCACTCGCCAGTGTTCCCGTCTGCGTCTCGGGCGGTGATGTGGAGCAGGTGAAGCCCGCGTGGGAGCTCGTATGGCTTGGTCATGATCATGCCATATATACCGTCTCCGGCCGCGAAATCCCCGCTTAGTCCGTCGTCCAAAAGCTCGATCTCTTTAGCCACGCCCGGATGGTTCTCGAACGACAGAACTACTGATGCGATGTCAGAGAGACCATCTGGGTCATCGACCATAGCGACCGGATTGAGCGTGCCGCCCGATTCTGGCGTGAGCTCGGACGAGAAGAACCCAGCCAGCAGCACTCTTGGCGCGTCGGGGTTTTTCGGCCCAGCGCCGCCCGTGAACGCCGCCCGCTGATCAACCTGCCAGTCGTCGTAGTCGCCTACCGGCAGGTATGGCCAGACCACGATCTGCCTCCCGTTTCTGAGCGAGGCGACAAGCTCAAGCGTGTAGTAGCCCGGCACGAGCGACCCGACGTGCATATCAAGAGTGTAGAAATAGGGAAGCGTCTCGTCGAGCGAAATACCTAGTGGGCTGCCCCCAATATAGAGGTCGAGGCTCTCTATGGGGAACGCTGGGTTAGCGTAGGCCTGCATCTCGAACTCCCCGCCAGCCGCGTTCAGGTCGGTATTGACAAAGCCGGCCGCAAAGACCGGCACTCCGGACGGTGTCTCGGCTGAGCCCATGAGCCAGTCAACCGCCCTTGAAAAGAGCATCTCTCCCTGTTCGGCGTCATCGACGTCACCGATCTCAAACGTAAGATAGACTCCGCGTGCGTTCAGGTTCTCAGCGCGGACTCCCATCTTCTGACTCTCGTCATCAGCAAAATGCAGAAACGTATCGCAGCCTTCAAGCGGCGTGAGGTAGTCAGGCGTGGCGGGAAACTCCTCGGTGCCCGACAGACCAACACTGAGCGCATCGCCTATGACGTCCCCCGACTTGCCAACGATGGCAAGGCTCTCATCCCCCGATCTAGTGCCGCCGACCTCGCAGTGGAAGGTGTCCTCGAAGAATGTCCCGCCCTCATTATACATGTTGTAGTATGACCCGACCAACTGGCCCGTTAAGAGAACGTTCGCGCCGAGCTGCATCGCATCTGCCACCGCGACAGGTCTATATGCCAAATACGGATAGTGGGACATGTAGTATGGGTTGTACTTAGCATCGAAAATAACCAGGCCACCGGCGTACTTGCTGAGCGTTGACTTGCCGGGAAGCTGCCTGATCTCGGTCTCCCACACGTCAGCCGAAAGGCCCTTTTGTGCAAGCGCCTCGAGGGTTTTGTGCCTCATGCCCTCGGCGTCAGCGAAGTCGTCCGCAACGAAGAGGACGTTAGACTCTTGCGTGAACGTCGTCGGGCCAAACGCGCAGGCGTTTCTCTTGGTCCCCTCGTTGCCGTTGGCGTCTTCGGCCGTGATGTCAAGGAAGACATCCTCGTTCGCCGGCATCGCCCCAAAGCCTACGTACAGGTCTTGCGTGTAGCGCGTAAACAGGACCTTGCCCAGCCCATCGCCGGCCCTGTTGTGCAGCTCGCCGCCGATCGATGCGATCCTTCCCGGCTCGATCACGAGCGCCACGACGTAGAACGAGCTCCCCTGATTGACTTGAGTTGGCGACCCTTCGGAGTACGCGACCCAGGGCGGCGTCTGGTCATTGCCGGTAACGGTTACGGGGAAGCTGCCAGTCCATCTCCGGCCGCCCTGCTCCAAGAGGTCGTAATCCACATCGTATTCGTAGCCGTCCGGAGTGTCAGATTCCAGTATCTCGATGATGTTATTCTGACTCTCAGAAGCCTCTATCGTCTGACCTGGCTCAATGTCGCCGTACGATGCGGTGTTGGTGGAGATCTGCCCTTGATAGCCGCCCCTGGCGTTCACGTATGGACTCCTCACGAATGTCCTTATTCGAACGTTTGACGCGGTAGCATTGCCGGTATTGGATAGCGTTGGCAAAATGACGATCAGCTCGCCCGGGTTGGCTTCCTGGTCCCCGTTCCCAACAAAATCGTATATCCGATGCTCCAGAAACGCAACCTCCGGACTGCGCCCGAGCGTCATCCTAATCGCGCCTGCGAAGATAAGAGCATCCACATCAAATCCTATCTTCACCCCGAACTCCAAAACGCCGTCCGCCGGGCAGCCAGTCGCGATCTTGAAGCGGAAAGGCGAGGCGCACTGAACTTTCTCATGCCCCTGAACTATCGGAAGCTGCGTGAGGCCATCAGTTACCTCGATAAACGGCGAGTCGGACTGAAGCGCGATGAACGACGAGGAGACCATACTACCAGTCAGATTCCTCACCTGCACGCTGAGGTCGAGCGTCTCGCCCGGGTCAGCTACGCCGTCGCCGTTGCCCTCAACCTCGCTGATTGACCAGCTGGCGATGGAAACGTCTGAGATGCCTCTCTTGGAGAAAATCTCGACGATGCTATTTCGGTGCTCCGAACCGAAGCACTCCTCATCCGCGTCGAGTGCCGCGTCTCTTGCGTCCAGAAAAGATGGAGTCTCGCTGCCATAATAGTAGAGCGTTCCCAGGGCGATCCTGTCTGCCACATCCGCCCCATACTTCTTGCGGATGTCCCACAGCGCACCAGACCATATCTGGCCGTCGTGATGCCCCTCGCCGACTAGGTCGAATGGATAGACCATGTCGTTATCCAGGTTCCGAAGATAAGGGGGCATCCACCACTCGCCGACCAGCGGGTCATCGTGCAGACTGCACGTGAAATAGTCCGCATAGCCCTCATCGAGCGACTGAGCGGAGAAATCCCTCGAGGCAGTGTTGTGAACGACTGCGTGCCCATATTCGTGCATCACTATGTCAGCATCGTGGGCGGGGTCTCGCAGCGTGCCGTCGCCCAAGGAGATACTGTTGTAGGTGGGGCTGTAGAACGCGTTGTTCATGTCCTCACTGTAGTGGACGGTTACGCTTATCGGTAAGTCCATCCCGTCGAACTCGAGGTGGTCCTTGAGCCAAGCGTGTATCAGGTTGACGTGATAGAAGGCACAGACCTCGTCAAAGTGCGTGCTCGTCGGAGCGTAGTCCCACACGAAGGTAGCGTCGCCATCCCAAGATGCCCGACTGAAGTCATCGTTGAGCGCTTTGCAGTAGGGCCCTTCTATATGGGCAGAGACCTCGCCCTCCGCATCGTAATACCCCTCCGCATCGGTGTAATAGACGTTAACGCCGGCGGTGGCCTTCATGTCCCGAATCGGCATCTCTGCTTGCGGCGTCTCGCCCGGGTTGACGTCATAGACGTTTCCGGTGACCCGGCTGAAAAGAAGCTCGTTCTTAAGGTATAGAAGGTCTCCGTTCTGCGCATCGACCAGCAGGACGAAAAGGCCCAGCGGCTTCCGACAGAACACCTTCACCTGATAGGCAAGACGAAAGCGCTCCGTCGGCGCGATGACCAGCCTGGCCTGCTGCGAGAGGTCGGTCTCCTCGCTCGGCGAGAGAAACGAAAGAGCAACATCCTCCGCGTCCTGGGCCGTAAGTAAAGGCTCCGTTGCGCAGTGTATCCCACGGTAGAACTCGCCGTTGAGCCTGCGTACCACGCCAGCGCCATCGATGTGAACGGAAAGACCTGCCCGCCAGACTGGGATGCCCTCGTATTCCTGCTCAAACCTGTAGTGAGAGTAGCTGTAGGACCGCGACGTCTTGACAAGGGTCAGGGCATCCTCGCTAGGACGGATTGAATAAAGCTGCCCAAAACGGTCGATAGCCTCCCTCGCCACGAGCGACTCGTCCGCACGTTTGGCCCAGTAAAGCCGTCCTGAGACGGAACGAGGGCTGCCCGTCTTCTCGCTGAATTGCACAGCGACTGGCCGCTGGGCAGTCAGCGAATCGAGATAGTCTAGCTGCGCCTGAGTTGGCGCTCCTGCTTGGTGCTGTGCCAATGGCACTTCTGGAACTGCCGACTCATTTTGCGGCTGAACAAAAGCGTGCAAGATGCCCGGAAACGCCGCTATGAAAGCGACCATAGCCAACAAACAAACAATGAACCTTTGACCTGTCATCGAATCCTCCCTCAACGTAGATAAGCAAAGCTAGAAGCTACGGAGATGATAGTTGCCTAATTCCCGAAGTTCAATAATACGGCAATAATAGAACAGATTGAGGGGTAGTTTGGTTCACCGAGCGGATTGACAGCTCTTTCTTCGACCTGACGCCGGCAGACGCCTCGCGGGCGCTGGTTCGGCGCTACGGCTGACGACGCATTTCAAGCGCTTGCGTCCCGTTACTGAGGGCACGGGTGTGCTACATCGTGCTCCATTCACTCAGTCCAGCGAGCTGCTCAAACCATGCCTTGAGGTCGCTGCCCTCCCCGGGTGAGATAATTGTCGCATCGTTCATGTCCGCCTCGATGCTCTTGGCCAACCCTGTTTCCGGTGGCAAGATGATGAGGGTATCTATTCCTTCACGACACAGGGCGTCCATAACCCGTGTCCACTTGACGGGCATGAAGAGCTGCTGCGAGAGCAGGTCGAGGATGTTGCACTCGATAATGCGCTGGCCGTAAATGTGTTCGATGATTGGCGTTGCGGGGCTTTGAAATTGTACGGTCGCCAACTGTTTTGCGAGCCTGCGGCCGCGAGATTCGAGGATACTCGTGTGAATCGGCGCATCTACCCCAAGTAGTTTCGCCTCGATTGCGCCTCGCCTATTTGCGCCATCGCAGGCGGCAGCCATGGCCTTTCTATGCCCCGAGAGCACGAAGTGCGTTGGGCCGTTGATGTTTGCAAGATAGACTTCGCCACTCTCGGCCGCCACCGAGCACACGAGGTTGAGCTCCTCGCGGTTTAGCCCAACTATCGAGGCCATCTCGAAGTCGCCCCCGTCAGCAACCTCGTCAAGAAGGTCGCCGGCCATCAGCACAATCTCCAGCCCTTGGTGGAACGACATGGACCGGGCAGAAACAAGCGCAGCGTAAATGCCTACCCCGTGCTCCACCAACAGCGATACCGGCCCATTCATCTCCTCCGTCAGAACCTTGAACGAGGCGACGCTTGCGATGAACGTCCTAAGCTGCTGAATGGTTCGCTCCGATAGTGGGGACCCGACTCGCTCGATGAACTTCTCCCCCTCCTCAACCGTCGGCCCGGCTGCCGAAAGCTGCTTGAGGCGTCCAAGCAAGTCCGAGACAGGAGACAAGGCCTGCCCAGGAAAGCATACTGCGGTCCTCATGGATTACTCATTCCGAGAGCGCTCGCGAGGTGCGGACAGTCTGAGAACCTTTTCGCATCAGTTGCGGGTAACACGTCGCGAACCCTCCCTCATTCCCACAAAGTGCGCTAGTGCCCCACGTAAGCGACTGCGGCGATCTCGACGTCAACGCCGAGCGGGAGAGCTGAGACCTGTATCGTCGCCCTTGCTGGCGGCTGCGTGTCGAAGAACTGCGCATACACGTCATTGATGGCCTTAAACTGACCCAGGTCGGTTACGAAGATGTCGCACTTGACCAGATCGCTGACCGAGGCCCCAGCCTCGTCAAGGATGGCGGCAATGTTCCTCATTATGCGCTTGGTCTGCTCGGCGGAAGAGCCGCCTGTGAGGCCTCCTGTCTTGGGGTCAATCGCTATCTGGCCTGAGATGAACAGAAAACCGCCGGCGAGCACGGCCTGCGAGTAGGGGCCGACCGCGGCCGGTGCTTTGTTGGTTGCTATGATCTTTTTTGGCATTCTCACTCTCATTCGCGATTTGTCTATTTTCTTTCTATTTCAATAATACCCTCAATATCCTTCAGATGATCCATCGCCTTCTCGATCTGCCTAGCTGAGGAGCACTGGGCATCGATCTTGAACAAAATCGAGCCGTCCGGCAGCCTGTCGCTCCTGGTCTGCCGCAGGTCAACATTGGCGTTCAACAGCGCCTTGGTGATATAGACTAAAATGCCCTTCTTATCCACCGAGACGAGCCTCAATCTTGTGTCAAATAGAGATGACTTCGGGACGTCCCACCTGATATGTCTTATTATCCTGATGTTGTCCGGCAAAAGCTCCTCGACCCGCGAACATTCGATCCTGTGGATTGAAACGCCGCTCCCTCGTTTGATGTAGCCCACCACGCGGTCTCCTGGCAGAGGGTGACAGCACTTGGCGAGAATGACCTCCGACGCTGTCGGGTCGGAGATTACTAGTCCCTTCTTGTAGGCGCGGATGCGGGCGAGCAGGTCGGCCTGAGGAGGCGTTTTGGCTACCTTGAGAGTGTGGACCTTCTCGTAGAGGTTCTTGGGCAGAACAAACTCCAACGCGTGCAGCACCTTTATCTTACCTAGCGAGACCTTGACGAATAGGTCCTGCACGTCCGACAGCCCGCTTCGGTCGATGAACGACGCAAGGCGGGGCGACTTGTAGAACTCCTTGCTTGGAACGCAAGCCATCCTTAACTTCTCGTCCAATACCGACCGCCCTATCTCGGCCATCAGATGCCGCTCTTCGAGCTTGAACCACTTCTGTATCGCGGCGCGGGCGAACGGCGTTTTGGCGAACTTCAACCATTCTTTCTTCGGCCTTGCCCTCTTGTCGGTTATGATCTCGACTACGTCCCCAGTCTTCAACTCTTGGTCTGGCTGCTTTTGGACGCCTCCGACTTTCCCTGCGACGAAATGGTCCCCGATGGCGGTGTGTATGCTGTATGCGAAATCAATGATCGTTGAGCCCTGCGGGAAGCTCCTTATCTCCCCCTTCGGTGTCATCACGTAGATGTCCTCAGACTGAAGCATCGTCTTGATGTCATCCAGCAGCTTTGTGCCCCTGTCCTTCTCTATGTAGCTGGTTATGAATTCCTCGACCCACTGGCTGACGTCGCTCTCCTTGTAAAGCTTTTTGAGCAGCCTCTCGTCCGCCATTGCCTTGTAACGCCAATGTGCGGCTATGCCTCGCTCGGCGACTAGATGCATTTTTTCGGTTCGTATCTGCACTTCGAGCTGGTAGCCGGGCCTGACGAGAACAACCGTGTGCAGTGACTGATACATATTGGGCTTGGGTGTAGCTATGTAGTCCTTGAACGCGCCCGGGATGGGGCGCCAGAGGGAATGAACCTCCCCAAACACCCGGTAGCACTCGCTCTCAGTCTTGGCGATAACCCTCATCCCGACTATGTCCAAGACCTCATCGATCGTCAGTCCTTGACGCACCATCTTCCGATATATGCTGTAGTAATGCTTGCTCCGTGTGGTGATTTTGGCATCGATGCCAGCGGCCACTAGATGCTTACGGAGAGCCTTCTCCGCACCTTTCAACGCGGCGAGGCGCTCGTCCTCCGTCGCCCTGAGCTTCTCAACAAGCTTGTTGTAGATGTCCGGCAAGAGCGACTCGAAGGCCAAGTCCTCCAGCTCCGACTGAACCTCGCCCATCCCAAACCGGTACGCAAGAGGCGCATACAGGGTGAGTGTTTCCTTCGCCGTCCTCTTCTGCTTCCAGTCAGGCAGCGATTTCAGAGTGCGCATGTTGTGTAGCCGGTCGGCTAGCTTTATCGGCACCACTCTCAGGTCTTTGCCAACCGCCGCGAAGAACCGCTTGAGGTTCTCCACCGTTCTTTCCTCCCTCGACTCCAGCATAAGCCGGTCGACTTTGGTCAGCCCCTGGACGATCTCGGCCACATCATTTCCGAACTCGGCGGCTATCTCGTTACCTAGATTTTCTCTTGTCTCGATAAAGCGCTGTCTAGCGAGGGCCTCGTCAGATATCTCTGGACTAGCAGACACCACCACATCGGCAGGCGATGCGTCCTCCAACACGTCGTGTAGCAGCGCGGCCGTGATGAGCTCCGGCGCAAGCTCCCATTTCGTCAGGATCTCGGCCACCGAGAGCGGGTGCTTTATGAAATCCTCCCCCGACGCTCGCTTTTGGCCCTTGTGGTATTCCGCGGCAAACCGAAACGCCCTCTCGATATCGTGATCAGCCGCCGTATCAGGATACCTGGACAGCAATGCTCGCTTGATCGCCGCGAGCCGTGCCTCGTAATCCGCCGCGATGTTAAGATCTGTGGCGGACTTGTTGAGGACCACCGTTCAGCCCTTATCTTCGTCTTTTAGGCGAGCCCGCAGCTTGAACCGCCGGCTTGCCCGAGCCGATGTGCTTTCTCTTCTGTCTGCTTCTGGAGTACATCTCCCAGTCGTACACGATTGGGCTGGCAACGAAGATAGAAGAGTATGTGCCCACAATGACTCCTATCATCAGCGCTAGCGCGAAATCACGTATGACCTCGCCGCCAAGAACGAACAGCGCAAGAACGACAATGAAGGTTGTGAACGACGTCAGGAGCGTTCTACTAAGGGTCAAGTTGATGCTGGCATTCAGCTGCTGGGCGTAGGGCAGACTCCTCATTGACTTCGAGTTCTCCCTGATACGGTCATAAACAACGATCGTGTCGTTAAGCGAGTAGCCGACGATTGTCAGAAGAGCGGCAACGATCGTGAGCGAGAACTCCCGGTTGAAGATCGAGAACAGCCCAACCGTTATGCCGACATCGTGGATCAGGGCAATTACCGCAGCCACAGCGAACTGAAACCGAAAGCGAAGCGAGACATAGATGAGTATCCCGAGCACGGCCCAGAATATCGAAAGTAGAGCTTTCCCACGCAGGTCCTTTCCGACCTTCGGCCCAACCATCTCCTGACGGACCACGGTGAGACCGCTGGCATAAGCCTTGTCCCTGAAGTAATCAACTGCCTCAGCAGGTATGCCAGGGACGGACAGCAAAGCGTCCACATTGGGAAACAGCCCCCCGAGGGCGTTTCGCCTCTCGACTATTGTTCCGGCAAGCGTCTCCGCTCCCTCCCTTTTGTTCTTGAAGGCTTTGAGGTCTTTCAGGTGAAGGGCGAGCTCCTTCGGACTGATCGCATTTATGTCGATCGTGCGCCCCTCGCCTATCTGCTTGTCAAAAGCCGCACGAACTACCCCCACAAGCTTGGGCACAAGGCTATCCCCGCTTGCCTGGGACTTTTCCACATCCTTTACCCGGATGAGGACATCCCGGGGCGAACCAAACCCCTGTATCGTTGCGCCCCCGTAGCCGATACCTTCCAGGCTATGCCTCAGCACAGAGATATCCACTGGATTGAGGAACTTCAGTTGGATGAGTGTCCCGCCCTCGAAATCAATGCTGTAACTTGGGCCGCCCTTTACGATCAGCGAGATGATGCCGGCAAGTAGCAAAATGGCCGAACACGCAAACGCGATCTTACGGCTCTCAATAAACTTGAATTTCGAGTCCTTAATAATGTCCATATTCTCTCTCCAAAGAGCGGTCTATTATATGCTCAATCGCTTGATTCTGCACTTTTGAAGCACTATCTGGAAGACCAACTTCGATACAAACAGCGCCGTAAACATGCTCGCAAGAATGCCAAGTATCAATGTAACTGCGAAGCCCCGTATCGGGCCTGTCCCAAACTGAAACAGGACGACGGCCGCGATCAGCGTAGTAACGTTAGAATCCACGATCGTCAACAGAGCGCGCTTGAAGCCGCCCTCCACTGCCGCTCTGATTGTTTTGCCAGCCCGGCGGTCCTCTTTGATACGCTCGAAAATCAGGACGTTGGCGTCAACCGCCATGCCGACCGTGAGAATAATGCCCGCGATGCCCGGCAGCGTCAGAGCAGCTCCCGATAGCGCCAGGCAACCCATCAGCAAGATCAGGTTCAAGACCAGTGTAAGATCAGCGATCAGACCTGAAAGACGGTAGTAAAACAGCATGAAAAACACCACAAGCGCGCCCCCGATGATCACCGAGGTAGTCCCCTGTCTGATCGAATCCAGGCCCAGCGTAGGTCCGACGGTTCTCTCTTCAAGATACCTGACGTTCGCAGGAAGAGCCCCTGCCCTGAGAACCACTGAGAGGTCGTCCGCGTCCTGCACCGTGAAATTGCCCGTGATCTGCCCCTTCTCCGTGATGCGCGTTTTTATCGACGGAGCGGACTCGACAACGTTATCAAGAACGATGGCGAGCCTCTCATTGATGTGCTTCTGAGTGAACTTCCCGAAAAGCCTCCCGGCTGACCTCGTCAGCCTGAAATCCACGGCCGGCATGTTGAACTCATCGTGCCCCGTCCTCGCGTCCTCCAAGTCAGCTCCCGAGACCCGAACCTCGTTCTCAACGAGCGCATAACGCGCCTTGCCAACTGTTTCGGCGGCACGCCGAGGAGGCGCCATCTTTAGCAGCTCGTATCCCTCCGGGACACTGCCTTTATACTTCTCCAGCAGCGCTTCTTTGCTGGGGGCCTCGTCCTTTAACAGCCGAAGCTGGAGCATCGCAGTTCGGCCGATGATCTTCTTGGCGCGCTGCGGGTCAACCACACCGGGCAGCTGAACCAGAATCCGATTACCGATCAAGCCTATGCGCTGAATGACCGGCTCGGCTACACCAAGTTCGTCCACTCGGTTTCGGATCGTCTCCAGCGCTTGACGGACCGAGTTCTCCCTGAGACGCTTGTCTTCAACGGACTTGAATGTAAGCTTCAACTCCCACTTGTTGCCCGCGAGCTTCGTCGGATAAACGTCAAAGCGGCTCTGCTCGTCCCTAAACTCTGACAACGCCGAATCCTTGGCGCCCGTGCTCGGCAAAACGAATCGGACCGACAGGTCATCCGCCACACGCTCTGACTCAACTGGTATCTCGTGATCACGAAGCAGATCGGCCAACCTGACCTTCATCTCCGAAAGCTCTCCCTTGAGCGCTGTTTCTGTCTCCACCTCAAGGACAAGGTGTATCCCGCCCCTGAGGTCAAGACCAAGCAGTACTTTCTCCTTCGGAGGATATGCACACCAACCGACAAGCACGACCAGTGCGACAGCAAAGATCGATTTACCCAACAGGTTCTTTTTCACATCTAGCCCCTTCCTGGCCCTCTTCTTCTGCTCTCAACTGTCTAACCTTCAAGCAACGTAGCCGATTGATCGCCGCGCCAATCTCAAAACGCCTCGGCCTGGCGTAATCGCCCCGAGCGAACGGGCATAAGATATCAAGACCCCGCTCAGAAATGTCCCTGTCAATCCTCTCTACTAGGTCCGGCATTGCCATGCTGCTGTCGAGGTCCTTCAGATACTCGGACACACCATAGTAGATCGCATCGCCGATCGCGCGAGTCTGACAGTAGTCAACCAACTGGTCCTGAGCAGAAATGTCGCTCTCGCTCTCACCGTAAAGAATCTTGCCCTTGCCCTTGATGTCGATCTTGACCTCATTACGACCTGACCCTGCGCTCAACGACCGCTTGAGAGGGCACCGCTTCGTCAGCTCACCGAAATGCTCCCCACTTTCAATCTCGCGCCGAGTCCGGTGCTCTATCGCTATACTCTGCGCCTTGACTGTCATGTCCTTCACAAGGTATTTGTCCAGAACTAGCACGACGTCCGCTACATCAAAGTAATCACCGGAGCCGCCCATGACAAGTATCGAGGAGACCCCAAGGTCAGAATACATCTGCCTGATCTTATCCACGAACGGCGTGATTGGCTCCCGGTCCTTCGGGACCAATTGCTGCATCCTGACGTCCCTTATCATGAAATTCGTCGCCGATGTGTCCTCGTCGATCAAAAGCACCTTTGCGCCCAACTGAAGCGCCTCGATAATGTTGGCGCTCTGGGAGGTGCTTCCGCTTGCGTTCTGGGTCGTAAATGCCCTTGTGCTCTGCCCAAATGGCAGGTTGTTGATGAACGGCCTTATATCGACCTTCTCAACGTTCCGACCCTCCTCTGCCTTCAGCTTGACCGCTCCATCCACGGTAACAACGAACTCACGACCATCCCCAGGGATGTGATTGTAAACGCCTCGCTCCAACGCCGACAAAAGCGTCGATTTGCCATGGAACCCGCCCCCCGCGATCAACGTAACGCCGGGCCTAAGCGCCATCCCTCTGACCGGCCCACGGTTTGGCGTCTGAATCTCCATTTGCAGACTTGAAGGAGAGTTGAACGGTATGACTATGTCCGCACCGATCTCCCCAGGCTTGACGACATCCAGCGTTTCAACGTCAACTACGATACCCCTCATCGGCCTGTCGTCTATCCCGCTTCGCCGCGGCAGAATCGAGCCGTCCGCCACGAACGCTATGAGGCCCAACTCTTCGAGCTTATGGCGTATGAAATCCTGGTCCTCCACAACATCGATGTGCTTCGACATCGCGTTCTTGTCCAGATTCTGGTATTTGAGAGATTGCCGGACTATGTCCGGCAGAATCCCGAAAAGCATTGCGTATGCCTCGTTCCCGAGGATGATGCGCCCGTCCGCTGGGAGCCCGGCCACGAACCGCGCCTCGACATACTCGTCCGTAACGTTGACGGAGCTCCTCTCCAAGACCTCCTGACCGCAGGACGCAATGGAAAGCGTCCCGCTTTTGCCAGAGCCGCGTATCTTGCGCCGCGAATCGGAGCTCACCGCCTCAAATTGACGCGTCAGGAAATCCTCCAACGCAACTCGACGAGTCGGGGTTGAAAAGAGCGCCTGTGGGAAACCAGCGACTTGCTGCGGCACCCGCACCCGCAAACGCGAAGGTGCTGCAAAGGGATCGCTTTGCACCTTGTCGAAGATGAGGACGTAGTCCTCGAACTTGTATCGACCGGCAAGGGACTTATACGATTTATATCCTGACCTGTCGATGCTCTTGAGTTTTGCCTTCAGATCGTCGCTATGTAACATTCTTCCTCAGCTTCAAAAAACCACTCAGGGGCACTCGGCGTCACCGGCTCAAAACTGCCGCATCGAACTCCTTGCGGTGCTCGAAATCCAAAAGCCCGCTCATGAAGTAGCGTAGCCGGAGCGAACCTGTACCCTCTGTTACCATAATACGCTTAAAAGCAAAAATGTGCTCAGAATCCTGAGCCGCACCCCGCAACGTCGAGCAGGCAGCGATGTAGCCCGCATCTCGGGCGGCCTTCACGGCTCTAGTGTCAAAAAGCCCGTAAGGATATGCGAAGGTTGAGACCTCGACGCCTATCATCGATGACAGCGTGGCCTTCGATTCCGCCATTTGAGCCTCGATCTCATCAGAAGCAAGCGCCGTGAGGTCCACGTGATCACATCCGTGAGAGCCGATCTCGAAACCGTGCCCAAAGAGCTCCGACAGCTCTTCAGCATTCATTATCTCAAAAGACCGACTCTTATTCCGCCAATTGCTCCGCCCACCAATACAGCTCGTCAAAACGTAAAACGTCGCTGTGCAGCCAATCTCTGAAAGCACAGGATAAGCCTGCTCAAAGCTGCTCTTCGCACCATCGTCAAACGTGAGAGCAAACTTGCGCCTCAATGAGGCAGCGTCCCCGGCCCTCAGAAGCTCCGCAAGCCGTTGAACAGTAATCGATTCGTATCCGTGACCAAGGAACCATTCGGCGGTCTCCCTGAGCTTTGAACTCCTCACAACCAACGGCGAACGAGGCACAGATGAGCCCTCGGGCGCAACGTGGTGGAACATGAATATGGGAACTCTAGCTCGCACTATCTCGGCCCCTGTCGCTGCCTCCGAGCAGGACATCATAAATGCTCTGTAGCCTTCTGAGCATAGTCTTCAGGTCGAACCTCGCCTCTGCCATCGCCCTGCCAGCTCGGCCAAACGCCTCCCTCTTCTGGCAATCTACGGCGAGCTCGCTCATTCTGCTGGCAAGCCCATCAACGTCGCCATCGGGGACAACGTAACCACTATGCCCATCGTCAACGATCTCCGGAAGCGCCCCAACGTCAGACGCGATGACCGGCTTTGCCATCGCCATCGCCTCCACTGCCGAACGTCCAAAGCCCTCCGTCCTGCTTGGCATGACAAGCACATCCAGCGCTGCAAAAGATGGAACAGGATCGTCTTGATGGCCAGCGAATATCACCCGCTTCGAAAGCCCTAACTGCTCAACCATCCGCCTGAGCTCGTCCTCGAACGAGCTGCCCTTGCCCCTCGCATCCCCAACGATGAGCAGCCTTGCGCGCTCGAGGACCCCGGCAATGCGAGAGAAAGCCTCGACCAAGAGATCAAGCCCCTTCAGCCGATCGATGCGGCCAACCGCCCCGAACACAACCGCACTGTCATCCAACCCAAACCGCCGGCGCGACTCGCCCCGGGGCGTTGTGCGAGCAAACCGCTGAAGGTCAACTCCGTTAGGAACGTAAAAAACTCTCCCCGTCAGACTCTCAAAGCCCGAAAGCACGTCCACCGCTCTGCCAGACGTGCAGATGGCGGCATCACTCTTATGCAGCCCATACTTCCTCGCCTTGTCCCGGTCGATCTCCGTCCTCACGTGAGCCACGACCGGCGCCACGACCGGCTTTGCAGCCCAAAGCGCGTATGGGACGTCCCAGACGCTGTTGGCGTGCAAAAGCGAGACCTGATACGAACGAACCGCTCGCCTGAGGCGCCCAATTGCCAGCGGAATGTGCAATATGCTCTTTCCCTTCCTAAACATCGGCATCTTGATTGACACGACATCGACTCCATCCCGAGAGCCGTGCCACGCTGGCTCCCCCGAACAGGCGACGACAGGCTCAAAACGGCCTCGCTCGAGGCCGAAAACAATATCCCTGAGACTTTCCCAAGCGCCGCCGGGCCTGCTCGTCCCGCTTATGTATAAGACCCTAACCACAATACCGCTGCAATTTTTATGTCCCGCGTTCGACCGCAGAATGCCATCGCCCAAATGGCACTAGCAAGGGGTGGGTTGCCTGCCCGCCAGGCCAACGTTACTTCGAGGCGCCAGTCTCGGCGGACATGATGCCGGCTATGGCGCTTCGATCAACCTCAATCTTAACTTTTTCCGCGACCTTGATGCTAGCTGTGTTCTCGGAGACTGCCGCGACCGTGCCGTGTATGCCGCCGCTTGTCGTTACTCTGTCGCCAACCTTGAGGTTGCCCTGCATCTGCTTAACATCTTTCTGTCGTTTCTGCTGCGGTCTGATGAGCAAGAAATACATAATGCCGAAGATCGCAAATACAAGCACCAGTCCGGACATGCCGCCTCCTCCCCCTTCACCCTTGCCGCCGGTCGCCATCGCGGCGGCAGACGACTCGATCAGCGCAAGAAGTGAAAAGACCGCTAAGGCTTGGAATACCATTCTTGCGGCACATCTTTGCACAGTTCGCAACAACGCTGACTTAAACAATGTCAATCTCCTCTTGATGTTTGCTCTCGAGTTCGGCCAAGAAACCCTCCAGCTGGCCATTTCGTATTACATCCCGAAGCCGGGACATCAATCGCATATAATACCGAACATTGTGGATACTATTCAACATCGGCGAGAGAAGTTCCCCCGACATGTACAAATGCCGCAGATACGCCCTGCTGAAATTGCGGCAGGTGTAGCAATCGCAGCCCTCCTCGATGGGCCTCTCGTCCCGAGCATACTTCGCGTTCTTGATCACGAGCCTGCCGCCATCCACGAAGAGCGTCCCGTTTCGAGCATTCCTCGTCGGCATCACGCAATCGAAGATGTCCACCCCCTGCGACACAGCCCTCGCCACATCCATCGGGAAACCCACGCCCATTAGGTATCGCGGCTTATCCAAAGGCAGCTCGTCTGTGCACACACCCACCATCTCAAACATAGTCTCCTTGTCCTCGCCAACTGCAAGCCCTCCGATCGCATACCCGTCGAACCCCATCTCCACCAGCCTATGAGCACACTCCACCCGAAGCTCCGGGAAAGTTGCGCCCTGAACGATCCCAAAGACCGCGCTACCCTGACCAACGTTCCGCGCCGAACGCTCCGCCCATTCCAGCGTCAGGTTCATCGACCGGCGCGCGTAGTCGAACGTAGTCGGGTATGCCACGCATTCGTCCAGAACCATCGCCACGTCAGAGCCAAGCCGAGCCTGCATCTCGATCACCCTCTCAGGCGTGAATAGGTGCGACGAGCCGTCGAGATGAGAGACGAAATGAACCCCCTCTCGCTCGATCCTCCTGAGCGTCTTCAGACTATAAACCTGAAAGCCTCCGCTGTCAGTTATGATCAGTCCGTCCCAATCGATGAACCTGTGTAGCCCGCCAGCGGCCCCGATGACGCCGATTCCAGGCCGCAGATACAGATGATAGAGGTTGCAGAGAATGCCCTGCACCCCGTGCGCGACGAGCTCCTTCTGCGGGACGCCCTTCACTGTGCCCTGCGTCCCCACCGGAAAGAAGGCCGGCGTCTCAACCGTCCGGCCGTTCACCGAAAGCCTACCCACCCTGGCACCGCACCCGGCGCTCTTCGCCTCTATCTCAAATCTCAACATCTTCCTGTAACCTCGGGGCCGCCGCCGGCACAGCCATGTCGCTTAGGCGCTGCAGTTATGCTGCCACCCAAGAGGAAACTCCCGGTTTCGCAGCCAACACCGCGCCGCTTGCATCTTTCGGAAACTCTTCTCCTGCACCCCGCCTCTATAACACAGTCCCGCGTCCCTTTCCAAGCTGAAGGCTTTGCTCGTAACCATCGGCTCGGGTGACCGGGTATGGTAGGTAAACCACGCTCGGAGCAAGACCAAATATGGGGGCGTTTGAGCGTGGTCCGCGCGAGCCGTCGGGTCGGTCGCACGAGTCGCAGGGTAACCGGCGTCCCAGATAAATGGCTGCCGCTTGTGATGCGAGCAATCGCCGCGGGAACGGCATCCGGCGGACCCCCTGCTCTGGCGCCTTCTTCCTTGCGTTACAGCAAGGTTCTGGAAAGACGCGTGAAGTCGGCTGCGCACTGCTTGCCGTTGAATTTGACAATCCGCGACTGCCACAAGCATTATTGGAGGCATGATTCAAGAAAGGGATAATCGGAACCCTGTTTATCGGATGTATATAGACGAAGTTGGAAATCCTGATCTAGAGAGCTCCGACAATCCCAACCACCAGTTCTTGAGTCTGACCGGCGTGATCATTGACCTGAGCTACGTCAAAACCACGCTGTATCCACAAATGGAAGCACTCAAGACCAGATACTTCGACCCTCACCCTGACGAACCATTGATACTCCATCGGAAAGACCTGATGAACGCAAAGCACCCATTTGGGAAACTCAGAGATGCACAATTGAGACAGCGATTCGATGACGATCTTCTGGAGCTCCTCAAGTCCTGGCAATACACGGTTATATCAATTTGCATCAATAAAAAAAGACATAAAGAGACATATACAACCTGGAGATATGAGCCGTATCACTACTGCTTGAACGTGATGTTGGAGAGATTCGTCTTCTTCTTAGAGAATTCTAATAGCCAAGGTGATGCCATGGCAGAGGCGAGGGGAGGTAAGGAGGATATGCGTCTGAAGCGATCATTCGCGAGGCTTTGGGAAGGGGGGAGTGACTATGTTTCGCCTGAACGCTTCCAGGCAGGGCTGACCAGCAAGCAACTCAAGGTTAAGCCCAAGGCGAACAATATCGCAGGACTTCAATTAGCGGACCTCATCGCTCATCCCAGTCGTAACGAGATACTCAAGGACTACGGGCTGCTCCGAAAAGAGATAGCGCCGTTTGCGAACAGAGTCATCGCCATCTTACAGCAGAAATACTATCAAAGCCATTACGACGGGAGGATATTCGGGAAGAAGCTGTTGCCTTAAAGAGCCGTGCGCCAGAAATAAAAAGGGCCCTTGCGGGCCCCGATGGCATTAATACCATCCACCTCCGGAATTCCGGATTGCAGATAATATGACCTACCTGTTTAGGAAAAGCAAGCCCGGAATCTCGTTATGGACACGGCGTCCATTATTTGCCGCGGGATTAATATCCAAAGCACCACGTGATGCGAGCAATCGCCGCGGGAACGGCATCCGGCGGACCCCCTGCTCCGGCGCCTTCTTCCGGTTCAAGCACGAGGTTGTGGCTCATTGGTTCCTAATCGCGAAAGGCTCTTGACTTGGATGGGCGCCACACTAACATGGACTCTTGACGAGCTCGGCGCATCCATGACCGGATGTCGCTCAGAAGCATATGAGTTGTGAGAATGGTGCGAAAACCTTCCGCTATACATTTGAACGGCAGTCTCCACGGTCCTCTTCGCGGTGCAGAGGATGCCCGGAAGACAGCATTGAAGCTTCTTCCTGAGACCGAAACCGCACCAGTCACGGGCACGAATAGGAATAGACGAGCCCGTCGGATGATCGCCTTTGGCTGGTATGGCGGCAAATACAATCATCTCGAATGGCTTTTGCCTCTACTGCCCAAGTGTCACCACTATTGCGAACCTTTTGGGGGATCGGCCGCAGTTCTTCTTAACCGGGAACCTTCGCCTATTGAAACATACAACGACATACATGGAGAGGTCGTGAATTTCTTCCGCGTCCTGAGAGACCAGAAAGAGAGGCTAAAGGCTTACAGTTACGAAATGACAGATGCCGAGCACAAGCGGCTCGCTGAAGTGTTGATCCAGGTCAAAGGCAAGGTCGCGCTGTCGGGATACCGTTGCCCTCTTACGGACCAGCTGTATTCCTCTTTCCGGAGAATCGACGCACCCACCAAGAAATGCCACTCCTCGAAAGCGCCTCGGGCGGAGGCGCTCTGGATCAACTACCGCGTGGAACAGCGCAATCCAAGGGATTACCTCACGATAGAGACGCCCAGAGGTGCGGTGCCTTGCGAGGTGATCCTAAGTCGCGTCTTGCCGGTCGTGTAGGCATCCTCGCCGTTGCCAAACTTGCCCTCGAGGCGGATGGTTAGAGTGCCCTCGATCGCCCCACCCTCCGCATCAACAATCGTCGCTATCTGAGATTTGAGCTCTGCCGGCACAGCCGCGACCGTAAGCGACGTCTCCGTGTCCGCGGTTGAGGCAGCTATTTGAGAGTATATGTTCCTCTCGAAAGTGAACGGGGCATAGTTGGGCAGTGCTATCTCGACGAGATACTTGGTGACAAGGACGTTATATGAGGGGTCGATGTTGCCCTCCGAATCGAGATAGTAATCAGAATACTTGTTGAGCACATAGACGACAGCGTTGTCATCAGTGCCGAGATCGTTCGCGTTCACGCTGGACTCTACGTAGGGCAGGCCAGTCAACGACTCGATCCTCGTTATCTGTAGCCCCCAGATGGTTGACTGCGAATCATCGTCGCCAGTGCCACCGCGCCTCGAGCAGCCTGTCAGAACAACCGTTCCGGCAAGGAACAACAGACCGATAATCAATAGACTCTTACGCATTTATGCCTCCTGATCTGTGTCAATCAATCCTCTGACTTCTCCGGCGCTTCCTTGCCGGTCGAGCCCTTGGAGCCACCGGCCTTCGATTCGGTATTGGCGCCACTTTTCGGCTCACCTGTCTGCTCGTCCGCAGGCGGCTCTCGCTCCCAGATAGCGCCCTTCCGTTTGCGGATCTCATCGAAGAGCTCTTTCATGCTGGTCTCATAATCGCAAATGGCGGCCTTGGCCTCAGCCGTTGTTTCTATAATGGTGGGCGTGATCAATATCAGCAGCTCGGTATTCGTCTCTATCACCGAGGTAGAGGAGAAAAGCTTCCCAATCCAGGGAATATCCATGAGAAGCGGAATGCCTTCTTTGGCCGTGTTGACGTTCTTCTTGATCAGGCCGCCGATGAGAAGCGTGCTCCTGTCATCCATGAAAACTGTCGTCTTCACCTCCCGACGGTTCACGATCGGTGAATCTGAGCCACCGATCTTGTTGGTCTGCGCATCCGAAACAGTCTGGTTGATCTCCAGCTTGATCGTCTTCTTCTCGTTCACATGCGGCTTGACGTCCAAGATGATGCCCGTGTCCTTGTATTGAATCGTTCGTCTCGTGTCGAATGAGCTCACCGACGTTGAGCTGCTCGAGGTCTCGCTCGTGACGATGGGAACGTCCTTCCCGACGTATATCTTCGCCTCCTGGTTATTCGAGGCGATAATACGCGGCGTGGAGAGGACGTGGAGTTTGGACTGACTCGCGTAGGCATTAAGGAGACCTTTAAGCCTCTGGGCATCGACAACGTTCAAAACAAACCCGCTGCCAGACGGCACACCCAACGCCTGGGCAATATCCGAAACCACGTTGAAGTTCTCACCACCAACCGTTGCGCTACCCTGCCCTTTGAGCGACCACTCGAGCCCAAACTGCGTCGTCTTGTCCAGCGTCAGCTCTGCGATAAGCACCTCGATTAGCACCTGCTTGGGCCGAATGTCCAGCGCCTCGATCGTCCGCTTAATCTCAGGATAATTGGCCGGGTCGGTTACGATAATAAGCGAGTTGGTGAACTCGTCGGCAACTATGTTGACATCACCGATTACCGACCCGGTGCCGAAACCGGGCTTGGTCCCGGCGCTTCCGCTCTCACGGACTTTACTCTGAAAGGGGGATTTGCGTGTGCTGGAACTCGCCCGCGAACCTGTGGACTTCGTCTTGCTCTTGGAATAGAGGCTACTGAGGAGCGACGCCAAGGACTTTGCCTCGGCGTTCTCGAGGTAGTAAACGTATGTTTTCTCGGCCCCATAAACATCGACGTCCAACATCTCGATGATCTGCTCTATGGCCTCCAGGGCAGCCTTTCGGCCCAACACAACCAACGAGTTGGAACGCTTGTCGGTGATGATGACTGGCTTTTCCCCCAGGCCGCCCAAGGTGCCGGAAGCCTCCGTGGACGTCTTACTGGACCTCGAGCTGCGACTCGACCGCCGAGACGTCGAGGAAGAAGATGTTGAGGTCTTTTTGGCAGAGAAAAGCTTGTCCAAAATCGACGCAACCTCCCCCGCGTCCGCAAACTGAACCTGATAGATTCTCAGCCTCTCGGTGGCCGTCGGCACGTCCAGCAGCTTGATGAACGTCATCACACGCTTGATGTTAGACTCAAGGTCAGTGATGATGAGAAGCATCGTGTCGTCGTTCGTAACCTCGTATGCCACGCTCGAGAGAAACGGCTTGATCAGCTTCAGCAAAGCTGACGGCGGTATGTGCTCCGTGGGAACGATTTGTGTTACGAGAGTATCCTCGAGCTCTAGCTGGTCGCCTGAGCGACCCACGTAGGTCTCTATCGGCAGCTGCCTGGCGCTAGGCAGGGGAACGATCTTGTAGAAGTCCCGGCCTGAATCGACCATCGCAAGCCCATTCATAGTCAGTATGGACTGAAGAATGAACCACAGGTTGTCCGGCCTGACAGGGCGCCAAAACCGCGTCGTTATCTTCTTGCTCTTGACGCTGGGGTCAACGATGTAGTTGAAGGTGCCGCGCTCGGGCATAATCTTGATGAACATCTCGAGCACCTGTTCGATAGGAGCGCTCTCCAGAGTAAGATAAGGCCAGGCCTCTCGCTCCTCGAGGCTCTCGGGCAGCTTGCCCCTCGGGGGTTTGCTCTGAGCCGTGAACAAGACCGTATCGCCTGACACGCCTTCTTCCTCTGGCTCATCGCTTTCCTCCTCAACCTCGGCCTTGCCGACTGCTTTCGTTGCCACCGTTGACGTTGAGGCCGCCACCTGGGGCAGGATATTCCCCCGCTCCGCCGGCCCGCTCTCGGCCTTCTCCTCAACGGGCTCCTGCTCTCGCTGTTGAACAACGTCCTGTTCCGGCCCGGCAATAGCAGGGCCCCCTGTGAACTTCTCTTGCTTGAAAACGTGAACGCAACTTGTTGTAAAAAGCGCTGCCACAAGGAGCACAAGACACAGTCCAAACCTGCGCAGGCGCCGGGGCAACATGATTTGCCTATTCAACATACTCACCCCCTAGGGTCAATGTGTGTGCTTAACAATTGCAGGGGCCTCGTTTACACTAGAACAGACAGACGAGCACATCCGCTCCACAAACAATCGCTCCATCCCCTCACCAGCCGACACCGGCCAGGGCACGCCATCCATAGAATAGCCTCGGCCATCCCTCACTTTCTCTTCCCCGCCTTTTTTAACGCATCGAGAAAACGCTGAGTGGCCTCATCCTTGCTGGGAGGCGACGCCGGCGTTCTCCTTTTTATGGGCTGCCGCCCGGTCTTCTTGCTCTCTTCTTCTTCGGCCGCCTGAGGAATGCTTGACTTTGTAACCTCTACCTCAAAGCTCTCCTTGCCGTTCGAGAACACGACGAGAGTGGGTCTGATCTCTGATATATACCAACCGTTCTTGACCTCCTCACCCACCCTGTAGGAGCTCGCCTGGAGCAGCTCGCTCGGCGTGGGCGTTGGCGTAGGCTTGCTCCTGCGACTGCTACGCCTACGATAATGTCTCGTGGGCTTTGGGGCCTGGGCTTTCTTGGCGGGTATCTCCGCCACTATCGCGTACTTGACCCTGTCGTTGAGAAGCATGATCCCCAAAACCTCGAAATTGGGCTTTTTGTCCTCCTGGGCGTCATCTTTCCCTGGGGTCGGCGAGGGTTCTGGCGGGATATATCGCTTCCGGTCAGGTCTGAAGAGGTCGTTGTCAACCATTTGGCCATAGCCCAAGCCGGCAGCCATCTTATCGAATGAATACTGCTCACGCTCGATCCTCTTGGGCGGAACGGGGTCGGCCTTGATCTCCTCCCCGAGCGGACCCTGCCATATCTCGCCGAGCCAAACCGCCCCACCAACAGCAGCCGCAAATAGCGATAGATTTATCACGAAAAGCTTCCGAAACACCTGTCAGAAAACCCTACGGCAATTCATTGAGGACATATCCCACAACCTCTATATCAATGAATATCTTCTTGGGGTCACGCTGGTTCTCAGGTCTAAGCGTCAGCTTCGTTACCTGAAGCAACATCTTGTCGTTCATCACCTTCGTCAGAAAATCCCTCAACTGAGATAGCGAGCCGGCCGCGCTAAGCTCCACAGGCACTGAGATGAAACCGGCCCGTTCCTCGGCCTTCATTATCTTCTTACTCCGTGTCTCAAGCTTCGATTGCTGGAGAAAACCGTCCAGCGTCTGCTGCAACTTCGCGCCCGCAACGTTCGGATTTCTGGCGTGAATAAGCAGCGCCTCGAAGTTAGCCCCTATTTTCTTCAGCTCGTTCAGCTCGTAATCGAGCGCAGCCCTCTGCGAGATCAACTGTGCGCTCTTCTCATACTGAAACCGAACGCTCTCAATCTCGTCCGACGTCTTCCGGCTGTAGCGGTATAGCGGCACGATAGCGAATCTGATGAGAACGAATACAGATATCACCAAAGAGCCTATTATGAGAACCTTCCGGTCCCGTGCGGTCAGCTTCATTCGTCCTCGTCCCCCTCCGAATCCCCCTCCGAATCCCCCTCCGAATCATCCGATTCGTCATCTGCCTCGCCGTTTCCCTCGGCATCCTCCTCGTCATGCGATGTGCCTTCAGTGACGGAATTCGTCGAGCCTGTCGCCGGAAGTCGATTGTCAAACATCCGACCTGCCTGCCCACGCAGCAACGGATTCCTGAACGGCAACTCAGACTCAGAAGATCGAAACGTTCTATCCATCCCAGTAGCCATCTCTGGGTTACGAAACGGCAGCTGCAGCGACTCGTCCGGCCCCTCGTAGTAACTCTCCTCATCGTTCTCACCTGGACCTATCAGCATATCCTCAGGGGCAGGCAGAGGACCTATCAGCTCCTGCTCTCTCTCAAGCCCCTCCTGTTCGTTGAGCAACTGCCACTGGTTCTTAATATCGATCTCGACCACAACACTGAATTGCTCGCTGTCCTTACTTGATGTTATCCGTCCCTCAAAACGAGGGTTCTTGAAAATCGGAGACGCCTCCAGTTTGGCGAGTATCTCCTCCGGCTTGCCCGAACGACCGTTGATCGACAGCCTCTGATCCTTGAGCCGGAAATTGCTCAACCATACCTTCTCCGGCCCAGCACTAGGCAGACGCTTGTCGAGCTCCTTGAGCACCAAGAGGGGATTGAGAGTCTCCTCAGATAGCGACTTCAGCTCCTTCAATAGGTTCCCCCAGGCCGCCACTTGATGCCGAGTCGCGGAGATCAGCTTCACCTCGTTGCGGAGCGATTGAACCTTCGACTCAAGGAAACTGACCTCCATCTTTTCCCTGGCGATACTACTGGCCAGAATCGCCACTAACAGAATGCACAGCGAAACTGAAAGACCGATCATGAATCGCTTCCCATAGAGCTTGCGCCTCGGTCGGCGCTCCGCCGGCAGAAGGTTAGCCCCCCCGACCTTTTCCTCGAAGTCGCGCATGCCCAAGCCTATGGCAGAGCAAAGAGAACTCGCCCTCTCCGGCGGCACGAGCGAGCGTATCTTCTGATGCGGCTGAAGCAGCCTGACACGGCCCGCAAAACCCAGCTCCACAAGCGTCCCCTGGAGATTAAGAGCGGTGCGATACTCACCAGATAGATATAGCTCGTCGATGTAAACGTTACCGCCGTTCTCATCTGCGTATGAGGATAGCTCGTCGAGGATGGCCTGAGCTTTTCTGATCTCTCCCTGTTTCTGAACGCCAACCGAATCCCCACCCTGTACCGCCAAGTTCGTCTCTCCGTCGTCCCCACCGGAGCCCTGGGCTGCCTGAGCGCCTGGCGCCTGGCCCGAGAGCGCTTTTGCGAGGTCCTCCTCAGAAATAAAGCCAGAATGAAATAATACCTGACCCAGCAGTGCATCGCCCGCCTTCTGCTGTTCAGCAAGAGCCAGCTGAAGCTGCTCCTCCGTTATGAGCCCCCGCTCCATGAGTTTCTCGCCGAGAAGTGCCCTCTTCGGCGTTAGCCTCTGCCAACTTGAACTCAGTCCCCCGTGCTCAAGATCGATTGACCGGCAGTGCATGAGCTCCTTACCCCTCAAGATGACCACATCAGCGCTGCCATCATCGCAATCAACGAGAGCGCAGGTGGCATCGTCCGTCAGTTCGCCGAACCGGGCAAAGAAATCCACAAGCCCGAGGGTGGAGACCGTGATCGCGGACGGCGCAAGGCCGATCTGTTCTACGATACCGGCGTATCGCAAAATGAGGTCCCGTCGCGCAGCGATAATGGCCACTTTGAGCATGTTGTTTTGAGATTCGTTTCGCTCAACCACCTGGGCATCGAAACAGACCGAATCCGCCGGCAGCGGCACGTGCCGTTCTATCTCGTAGGAAAGAATCTCCCCGAGGCTGACACCTTGAACTCTGGGCAGCTCGGCAAATGTGAAGAAAGCGCTCTCCCGCGGGATACCGATCAACACACTGTCAGGCTTTATGCGATGCTCCTCGAGGAAGTGCGAGATGCCGTTCTGCACGAGCATGTCGATGTGGTCCTCGGAATGGTCCTCAACGCGAGCAAGGTCGATCACCTCGTAGTCGATCAAAGTGTATCTCGTCAAGCCCTTGCCGAGGTGGGTCAGGATAACCTTGTCCCTTTTGAAGAGTATGCTCAGGCTGGACTGAAGTGATACCATTTAGCTCCTCTTGACCTTTACTTTAGAGGCTATATGTCCGACCCAAACTGGGCGTAAACGGAGCCAACGTAATTATCGTGCCATTCCATGATCTCGACCCTAGGCCGCCTGAGACTGCCAACCTTCTTGACCACGGCCACGATCGTCCGCGTAACGTCCGATGATGCAATGCGCCCGGTTGAGGAGATCGTGAATCTCGTGGACGTAACGCGATGAGTTTGGGCGCGAGCATTGGTCCAATCTCCGCTCTCTCTCTGCTCCAGCTCCTGCTGAGCCCTCGCATCAGTCGTCAGCCCCGAGAGAAGGTCGTCCGAGGCGGTGTCGTAATAAAGCCCGCCGCCCCAAGTGGTCAGCAGGTCAAACACCCCGATGAACTCGTGGTCCTGGCCGACACCCCCGCTCTCCTCCTTGCGGAACCCATATTTCTCAACATTACCAGTGCCAAAAAGTATCTCCGGCGTCATCTCGCGAACCAAAAGAAGCTCTCGAACCGAGTCGAAATTGGCGTTCTTGCACAAATATGGCTCGCTCATCCCCTGCTCCTCGTAGTGCGCCTGATAATAATCATCCTCGGCACCGTTCGCCCTGTGAAAGTCGTCCGCGTCCCGCCAGTCCTTCATCGAGTCGACTATCGTGTCGGCAATCATGTCATCAACTCCGGAGTCCACAATGAGGTCTCTGAACCTCTCGTCATTGCTCGAAAGCCTGATGTCAAGCTTACGACGCTCGTCAACGATCTGGTAGTCGAAAGAGCCTCGACCAAGCCGAATCCCCTCGCGCGACGGCGAGGCCTCGTCCATCTCGAGCTCGCCCGACTCATCCCACGTCACCTGCCGAGACACAAAATAAAGCTCGCCCGACCCGTCCGGCGACCCAAAGTAGTACTCCTTCGACAGGACCTCTGCTAGCGCCACGTTGATCCCCGCCATAGCCAGATAATATGCCTGCGCCTCGTCCCTGAAATTCGTCGCAACTAAAAGGTCAACTCTCTTCTCGAAAGAGAACTCAAGCGCCATAACTGTCAACAGCACCATTATCCATATCGTCATCAACAGCGCGACGCCCCGATTGCTCCCCAGGCATCGACTCTTGACACCAAACCAGGACGCCTTCCACCTTTGACATTCCCTCTGAAAACGCGCCACCTGAGCTCTGGCCAGCGAACACCCGGTCACTGCTCCTCCACCTCCGCAAGCCCGCTGGCCAACGAGACCTGCCGATTGAAGATCGGCACCACAAACGGACCGAGAGTCTCCTCCTCCCCATCGCGATCAACCGTCATCGTAATCTCGACCGACTTCGGCAGATAACGCTCGATCTCCTTCGACTGCTCAACAGAATAGGCCATGTCCGACGACGTCTCGCTAAATGAATCCCACGTGTCCAACCACTCGCCCGGCTCAAGTGTAGAATCGTTCCGCAGAACCTGTTCAAAACGGAGGCGGATATTGGGATCATAAAAATATCTGAACGACATCGAGGTTACATCGGGATCGAGCCGATACAGCACACCCTCCTCAAACGGCTTCTCCGAGAACGGATTGCCCTCCCGCATCACCAGACCCTTCTCATCCTCTGAGCCAGACTCGTTCACTAAGTAAGTTACGGCGCGAAGCCCGAACGAGCTCTCCTCGCCCGTAAGTCCGGCCTCCTTCGTCACAAAACTAATGCTGTCATGTTGCCCCGAAAAGAGAAGAACTTGAGTCGAACGTATCTTGCTGCCCTGCTCAAACATCCTCACCTTGAAGGGATAAGACGACTTTAAGTCCTCAACCATCTGCGAAATCGCCACCCTCGTCCGCTGTGTGCTGTTCCCTCGCCGCTCGCCGGTCGCCCATGCCTTCGAGGCAACCTGAAACGATGCAAGGATTATTGCCACGATGATTACGGTGATCGTGCTTGCGATAAGAAGCTCAAGAAGCGTGAAACCGCGGCGATTAAACGCTGAGCGCATCATTGAGCCTCCTCACGAAATGCGAGCGTCTTCAAACTGGTGAGCTCGTAATGCCGCTCGTTTGGGCTGTCCCCATTTCGCCATGTAACTGTAACCGTGAGCTTAAATACGTTCACCGGGACGATCGCGTCGTCGGCGCCTATCTGCTCGATGAAGTCCGCCGTCTGCATGTCCTTCTCGTTGCCGGGGTCCATGTCCTCTCCCACAAGCTTCTCTGCTTGCGCTGTCCACGAATAGCCCTCTTCCTCGCCCGAATCATCGTAGCCGTCCTCGAGACCGTTCCTCAAGACAAGGTCGTCCATGACCTGCTGGGCGACGAACACCGCTTTGGTCAACCCCTTATCGATCCTGGTAAGCCTTAACGACCCTGCAAACAGCTGCATGATAGCAACCAACCCAATCGCTAGGATGGCCAGGGCCACCATCACCTCTAAGAGCGTGAAGCCCGAGCGCCCAAACAACTGGTCTCGTCCCTTGGTCATCTACACACTCTCACAAATAATCCTCTGGTGTTTTGATCTTCACCGAGCCCGTTACCGGCTCTATCTCTATAACAAATGACCGACCTGATTCGCCCTCCAGCTCGATCAGGCCGCCGGTCGATGTGCCTCGGGGAAAGAAGAAAACGTTGCAGACACCGTCCTCGTATTTCTCATCACCGTAGGTGAAGCTCGCCATCTTGACGCCTTTCTTGAGCTTTCTTGTTTTCTTGACCAATTGAGCCAAGGGGCTCTCCCCACACTTGCCTCTCGATTCGGGCGCGCCTTCTGAGGCGCCGAAGGCCGAGTCCCCACCGAGACCACTTGATGTCGAAAGCGACCCGCCGCCAAGAGCTGCGGAGCCGCCACCGAGAGCTGCGGAGCCGCCACCGAGGCCGGCAGTACCCGCCTCAGCTCCGAAGAGGTCGGAGCCGCTCGCCCGACCGGACCCGCCGCGGCGCTGCTCCTTTTTCTTGATGATCAGGTCGTAGGTCCCGCTGTTGAGGTCCAGTTTAACGATTGCCAGCCCCTTGCTGCACACAGCCTGGCTTCGGGCGAACCTGAGTGCGGCCGCGAGGTGCTTCACCTCTCCTTTTAGTCGCATGCCCCTAATGCTGCCCACGAACGCGGGGACGACAAACGCTGCCATAAGCCCCGCGATCAGCAGGACGATCAGAAGCTCGATCAGCGTGAACCCCCGCAGCCGAACCGTGAGATTCGGACTGCAAGGCTCAAACTGCGGACTACCGGCCGGGGTGTGAGAACAGCGAATCCCAGACCTGTATCCAGAATCAAGAGCTCTGGATTCGGGACCTAGCACTTCGCCCAACACTAATCCCAGCTATTGATCGGGCCAGACGCCTCGCAGCCCTGGGAGTTCAGCCTGTACGAGCGGCCGTTGTCAACCAGCTCATAGGAGTAGTCGTTGCCCCAGGGGTCCTTTGGGATCTTATTTTTCTTCAAATACGGCCCGTCCCAATTGGTAGCGTTCGACGAGATCAGCTCCTCCAGCGAGCTGGGATATCGCCCAACTTCAGCGTTGTAGATGTCCAAGGCCGTGCCAAACATCTCTATCTGCGTCTTGGTGGACTGGATTTTAGCTTTCTCGGTCTTGCCCACGAAGGCCGGGACCACAATCGCGCCCAGAAGACCTAATATCACAAGAACGACCAAAAGCTCTATCAGCGTGAACCCCCTTGCATCTCGCCGGTTTATCGCCATAGACAGCGCCCGCAATCTAGCTAGTAGCATCTTCTCCTTCTCCTATCTCCGTTACATCTCAATGTTGTTGATGCTGAATACTGCCATCAGCATTGAAATGACGATGAAGCCGACTACTACGCCCATGACAAGGATCATCATCGGCTCCAGGAGCGAAATAAGCCTCTTGAGCGTGTTTCTTACGTCCACCTCATAGATGTCGGCAACTTTTCCGAGCATCCCCTCGAGCTGCCCACTCTCCTCGCCGATCGTTACCATACTTACCGCAAGCGGTGGGAATACGCCGCTTTCGGTAAGTGGGCGCGATATGCCCTTCCCTTTCGTTATCGACGATATGATATCTCTACTCTTCGTGCCCTTGCCATTGGCGTTGATAGCGGCCCGCGACAACGCCTCGGATATGACTCGGTTAGTAATGACGTCTTTCACTATCTTCAAAGCTTGTATCAGCGGGACACCATTCTCCAGCAGCGTTCCGAGCGTGCGCGCAAAGCGCGCCACCTCTATCTTCTGCAAAAGCTCTCCCAAGATAGGCACTTTCAACTTGAACTGGTCAAAGGATAGCGCCGTCCGCTCGTTCTTCAACGTCTCCCGTGTCGCCACAACAACTGCGATAAGTGCCCCCAAAATCGCCCACCAATACGACTGAAAGCCGTTGGAGATCGACATGAGAATCTGTGTCGGGAGCGGAAGAGCCTGTCCCATGTCCTCAAAAATCTGTGCGAACTTCGGGATCACGAACATCATTAGAATCACAACCGCCGCACCACCGACAAATACCAACAGAAGTGGATAGATCATTGAAGTGATGATGTGCTCACGCATCTCTTGAGAGCTCTCCAAAAACTGCACCAAGCGGCGCATGACCGACTCCAAGGCGCCGCCCCTCTCGCCGGCCCTGACCATGTTCACGTAGAGCTTCGAGAAGACCTTCGGATACTTCCCAAGCGCGTCTGCGAACGAGTTCCCGCCCTGAACACCCTTGCGAACGTTCTCGAGAACACGCCGAAACCGCTCTCTGTCCGTCGTGTCAATCGTTATCCCTAGCGCCTTGTCCAACGGCACTGATGCTTCTAGCAGTGTGGCCAGCTGCTGGGTCGCCGCCAGAACATCACGCCGGCGTATCCGGCCCGTGAGCTGCTTGAGGTTCAGCTCCAGTGAAAGGCCTCTCTTGGACACATAAGCCTCAACTTTGAGCGGGAAAAGCTCTCGCTGCTGAAGGGCCTGAACAACTAGAGAACGCTCCCGGGCATCCATCGTGCCCTCTGTTACGTTTCCCCGCCTGTCAGATGCCTTATATACGAAGACCGGCAATGCTCATCTCCAATTGACAATGTGGTGCGGCAGCAACCTCTTCAGACCAGATTGCACTTCACTAGACCTCAACCAGCTCTTCCTGGGTAACCCTCAGGACCTCGCTGATACTGGTTATCCCGTCAACAACCTTCTGCCAGCCATCCTCCCGCAGCGTCCGGGTCCCGTGCCGCAAAGCTGCCTGTTTAAGCTTCTGCGCGGCGGCGCTCTCCAAGACCAACGAGCACATTTCATCCGTCATTACTAACAGCTCGTAGATGCCGACTCTCCCCTTATAGCCCGTGCGATTGCACTCATCGCAGCCAACCGCCCTGTAAATCGTCTTGGGTATGTTCTTGAAGTCGTGAATCCCAATCCGAGAAAGCTCCAGCTTCGACGGCGGATAAGCCTCTCTGCATTGCGGACACAGTCGCCTCACGAGCCTCTGGGCAAGTATTCCCTCCACCGTTGAGGACAAAAGGTAGTTCTCTACGCCCATATCCAGCAGCCTCGTGATAGTGCTCGGAGCGTCATTCGTGTGCACAGTGCTGAAAACGAGGTGGCCAGTAAGGGCGGACTGTATCGCAATCTCCGCCGTCTCAATGTCTCGAATCTCGCCGATGAGAATAATATCGGGGTCCTGACGAACGATCGACCGAAGCCCATTGGCGAATGTCAGGCCGATCTTCGGCTTGACCTCGATCTGATTGACGCCCACGAGCTCGTATTCCACAGGGTCCTCGACCGTGATGATCTTCTTGTCGGGGGAGTTGATCTTATCCAGAGCAGCGTAGAGAGTCGTCGTCTTGCCACTTCCGGTCGGCCCAGTAACGAGAACGATGCCGTGGGGCCTGCGGATCAGAAACTCGAACTCGTCAAGCGTCCTCTTGTCAAAACCCAGACTCAAGAGATTATATCCCATGCTCTCCCGGTCCAACACCCTCATGACGATGCTCTCTCCGTGAAGCGTTGGAACCGTGGAGACACGAAGGTCTATCTTCTTACCACCCACCTTCAGACCAATTCTGCCGTCCTGAGGAAGCCTCCGCTCCGCTATGTTCAGGTCCGCCATGATCTTGATCCGCGAAACAATTGCAGACTCCAATGTCCGAGGCGGAGATTCAACGTCGTGAAGAACACCATCCGCCCTGTACCGAATCTTCAGCTGACCCTCAAAAGGCTCGATGTGAATGTCGCTAGCACCCGAGTCAACAGCACGCGAGATCAGCAGATTGACCAGCCTGATGACTGGCGCCTCAAAGGCTCTGTCCCGAAGGTGGCTGATGTCCTCGTCCTCCTCGGAAGCGATAAGCTCGAGGTCCTCCTCATCGAGGTCCTCAATGATCTCGCCCATAGTCGCGTCGCCGAAACGGTCCTCAAGCGCGCGCATGATGTCTCGCTGGGATGAGACCAGTATCTTCAAATCCTTGCTAACGCTCAACCTAATGTTGTCCTGCGTGTATTTATCGAGCGGGTCGGCCGTTGCCAGGACGAGTTTGCTGTCCTCGAACCGAAGCGGTAGTATCAAATGCTCCTTTAGGAACTTGGGGGGAAGCGATGGCAGTTCTACATACTCGTCCGGGAACTCATCATACTTGAGATGGCGACAACCTGAGTATCCGGCAAGGACCTCCGCGAGGCCATCCTCCGTTAGCTTCTGCGAAGCCAACAGCGCCTCAACCGCGCCGTCATTCGATCCGCTCCCTTGAACAAGAGCCTCCGCGAGGTCTTCCTCCGAGACCCTGCCGGTCTGAACAAGCAGGCGATTTAGCATAGACGGCGTCTCGAAGGAGAACTTCATTCCTTCTCCGAAAGTGAGAGCGCCTGGCCGTCCTTAATCAAGAAGACAAGGCTCTTGACTACCTTGACTTTTGGCCCAGAGCCGGAACCCAGGGCCAACACCCCAGACCCACCCTCTACGAACCTCACGTCGCCCGAAGCTACCCCCCGCTGTTTCTTGACGTCAAATGTCAACTGCTTGCAATCCAGCACGAATTCCTTGCCGAACTGCAACCTCGTGCTCTTGCCAGAGGCGCGCACCACCTGGCTACGCAGCTCACAGACAACATAGTCGGCAAAAATCCGCATCCTGCCGGCCGATACCTTGACATCTCCTTTGTAGATCGCACGGGCCTCGTCAGAGTAGGCCTCATCCGAAACGATCTCAAGCTTCGTAACTTGTCTTGGTTGAGGCAGGACAACCACCTTTTTCAGCATAACGGGCCGTTGGTCTTGATTGACTATCGCCAGCAACTGCTCAAAAGAGTCCCGTCCCCGCAGGAACTGGTCTCGTTCGACCTGTGAAAGAACGAGCATCGGCCTCGCCGCGGCCGCGCACAACGTCCGGTCATATTGCTCAATAACAGCCTGGAAATAGGGCCTGGCGTGCTCCCATTTCTTCTGCGAACGTAGGACATTACCAATCGAGAAATAAGCCCACGGAGCGCATGGGCTATCCGGGCTTTCCTCGACCACGAGTCTGAACTCGTCGAGCGCCCGGTCAAGGTCCCGAAGCTCATTCTCATCGTCAGAATAGAGCCTCCCGAGTGCGAAATGCGCCCGAGTCGCAAGGCCGCTGTCCGAATACTTGTCAAGGACCTCGGTCAGATTCCTCTGGGCCTCGTCGAACTCGTGCAGCAAGATATTGTCCTCACCTAGAAGGCAGAGCGAGTCGGCCAACAAGGATGACTGGGGATAAAGCCCCTGAATCTTCACGAGGTAGGATTTGGCCGCCTTCACATCGTTGATGTCCCGTGACTTGCTGAGATGAGCTGCTACCCGCAATAGGGCATCGTCCGCCCAGGGGCTCCTCGGGAAAAGCTGCCAAACGAGCCGATAGTTCTTCTCGGCCTTCTCAAAATCACTCATCTGCTCAAAACAGCTGGCAAGCATGAACCGGCAGTGAGCCGCGACCTCGCTCTTGCCCTCATGCAGCGACTTCTCATACGTCTCGGCCGCTTCTGCGGTCCGGCCCTCCGCGAAAAGCCGGTTGCCAAGATCATAACTACCCTGAGCATAGAGGGAGACCGCAAACGACAAATACGCAAGCACAAATGCGACACGCACCAGTAAAGTTGTCACGCCAGACCTCCAATGCATTCGAGTTTGCCGTCAATCTGACCCATCAGTATCAGTCCCCGTAACTCACAAACAATACGTGAGACGCCACAGGGGCGCGTGTTGCCCGCCGCTCACCAAAGACGATGGAGTGCACAATGCGTCCGCGGGTGTCACTCTGCGCGGGGTCAAACACCTCGAGACTGTCACGGGAGCCCGTTGCACTCTGAGCCTTGCCGCCTTCGTTCAACGCCAGCTCTGCAAGGAGGCGGTCCTTCCCAGTCTTGAGATCAGCGTCCGCCATGTCCCTAGCGGCGCCTCCAAAGGATGTGGGCTTGACCGAAGTCCCGGCCATATTACCTCCGTGCTCAAACGGCGAGAACACATACAGAGCAACTGCCAACAAGACCACCGCCGCTGCCGCGAGCCCCAAACGGGCGTGAGCGAACCGCGGGAAAGCGAAGACCGGCGCTGAACTCCTTCGGACGGGCATGTGCGCCGAGCGGACCTTCGCCTTGAGCGATTCAACAGCGGCCCGGCTTGGCTCAATCTCCGGCAGCAGATTGAGATGTCTGGAGATCGCCCTCAGCTCTTCCAGGTAGCGTGAACAATCAGGGCAGACGGCCAAATGTTGCTCGACGAGCTGGCGCTCAGGCCCCGGCAGCTCGTTATCTATGTAGGCGGAAAGCCTCACGGGCATCATCTCGCAGACGTTCTCCTCGCCGATGTGGGCGGTCATGCGAAGCCTAGCCTTAAGCTCCGAGATAGCCTCTTGCCTCGGCTCGACGGCAGGAAGCGATTTCAACAGCGCCGAACCGGCCCTCAGCTCCTCCAAGTAGCGAGAGCAGCCGGGGCACACCGCAAGATGCGCCTCGAGCCTTCTGCGCTCGACTGGCGATAGCTCGTTGTCTATGAACGCCGAAACTCTAGTTAAGTTTTTCCTGCATGCCCTGCTCTTCATAACCCTTCAAATATCCTCTCAGAAGGTCCCTTGCCCTGAAAATACGAGACTTCACCGTGCCCACTGAGCAGTTGAGGACGTCGCCAATCTGTTTGTAAGAAAAACCCTCAAACTCGCTCAGCACCAAAGCTGCCCGATACTTGGGTGGCAACTTCTCAATCGCCTTGTGTACAACAACTGCGGTTTCATTCTCCCTCAGTAACGCGTCTGGCGTCCTATCCGCTTGACTACTGTCCTCGCCCGACTGCGACAGCGTCTCCAATTTCATCTGAGAACGTTTCTGGTAGTTGATCTTGTTCATCGACAGGTTGTGCGCTATTGTGAACAAGTAACTTGAGAACCTGGACTGCTTCTTATATCGAGGTAGGTGCTCATAAACCTTCATAAACGTGTCCTGTAGTATATCCTCCGCCTCATCCCGACTACCAAGAATCCTATACACGAAATTGAAGACCTGGTTACGGTAACGGTCGATGAGCTCCTCGAAGCTCTTCAGGTTACCCGCGCGAACTTGATCGATCAGCTCATCGTCTGTTAACGGCATTACCTACTCGCTTCGGTGTTATTATGTAAAACATATCCCCAAGGTTGCTGGTTCCCAACCCACTGGTTCCAGACCCAGGGAACGCCCTGCCCTTCGGAGGGTGTCTCGCAGCGACTGATCTGCTTGGGCGCGGCAAACTCTGCGTCTCCTTACACACGATACTGCTATATACGAAGGCCCCAAGAGAGTGCCCCCACATCCGACTGGTTGCGTGCTGAACACGCAGCCCTGCCACACTGAAAAATGCAACGACAGCCTAAACCCCATGTTACCCTCTTCGCAAACAACTTCGTAAGCTGCGCCCACTCTCAAAAACCACTTGAAAGTGAATCGCCCTTTCGATTATATTCAACTTTGCTTAGCAATGTATAGCTTAGGTTATTTTTCGTCTCGACAGACGGCCGAGGCGCACGCAATACGTTTGGAGGGGTTATTATGTCTATTCAGTCTCTGGGTTTCGGGGCTGCTCTGCTCGTCCTCGCAGCGCTGCTTTTGTCGCCGTTTTCCGCACTTGCGCAGGCGGGGGACCCGGCTAAGGACTTCACGCTTGAGGATATCAATCCAATATCAGCAAGCTATGGTGACCAGATCACGCTGTCGAATTACGACGGCGCGATTATAGTTCTTCTCTTCTTCACCCCGGCGCAGGATGCAGCACAGCAAAGGGACATACTAACAAATCTCACAAACGGCCTATGGACAACATACCAATCGGCTGGTTGTTTCAGATTCTTTGCTATCGGTGGGTTCGCAAGAGAATCGCGGAACGACATCTTAGGTATGCGACCCAGCTTGCCCAACGCCACGTTCCCAATTCTCTACGATCCGGATAAGGCGGCATGGGGCACGTCCACCAACAGTCTGTATCAGAGCCTGCAACAGAGCAAGGTCCCGCTTGCAGTGGTGATCGACCACGATTTCGAGATATACAACTGGGAAGCAGGCGTGGCCGACTATCAGAACTACAACCAAAAACTCGTTACCTGGGTCTTGGAGCTTGACCCGACCGACAACGAGCCGCCAACGGCTGAGAACTTCTCGCCGCCAGATGGCACAACTGACGTAGCCCTCTGCACCGCGATCGAGTTCGACCTACTTGACCCGTGCGGCGTTGAGGTCTTCACGATAGGGATCGATCGGGTTGGGGATGCGCCGTACGTTGACACGACGATGGAGCCGATAACAGGCGGATACCACGTTACCTTCGGGCCACCGAACGGCTCGATCGGCTCGTTCGGCTGTTGGACGGCAACCTCCCCCGGTGCCGTATATGTCTATACAATCACGTGTGAAGATAGAACCGGCAATGCTCTTTCCCAGGATTACCACTTCAGCACCGCGGCAGCGGACACGACGCCGCCGGTGATGGACAACACATATCCGAGCGATGGTCAGACGGGAGTTGATAAGGACACGCCGATATACTTCGACATCTACGACGACGAGTCGTGTATCGACGAGTCATCGATGCGGCTTTATGTACAGCAGCAATCCGATGCTAGTGAGCAGGAGGTTACCAATAGCGCGACGTTCGATCCGCTCGAGGACCACGAGGGCTTCCACGTTACATACAACCGGCCAACGTCCTACAACATGGACGAATGGGTGAACGTGCGCTTCACGGCGCGGCAGACGTGTAGCACACAGGAGGGTTTCGAGGGCGAGCTCAGGTTCACGATAGGCCAGGGCGGCCCCAGTTTCGTCAATAAAGACCCAAGCGATGGTGCCACTAACGTTCCTGTCGGCCAATACACGATAAGCGTTGACGTTGATGATGCACTCTATGGCGTGGACCCCAGCTCAATTCAGATGTCGATCAACGGCGAGAGCAAACCCGCTAGCAAGTCCGCCATCGAGAACGGCTACCACGTGTGGTTCGACCACGGCTTGGGCGACAGCGCTAAATACACTGTCAGGGGGAAGGCTCGTAACATGGTGGGAAAAACAGGTGAGACCAGCTGGTCTTTCACAACGGTTGACAACACGCCACCTGTTTTGACCTCGAGGCGACCAGCTAACAACGCATACAACGTCTCGGTCGATACCGACATTTTCTTCAAGGTCTATGATTCGGGAGTCGGTGTGAACCAGAACTCCATAACCTTGTCAATAGACGGTTTGGACGTATCACTTGGTCTCGTCAAGGAGCAAGATGAGCCTGGCGATGACGGCCTCATCAACTGCACATTCACGCCTCCAAGTTCGTTTGCGGAGGGACAGACAGTAACGCTGACGTCCAACGCCGCGGACAAGAACGGTAACGTCATGGCGACTGCCGAGTGGTCGTTCGCGTGCTCAGCGGTTCCGGCCGTAGTAATGGCTGGTTGGGGCAACACTGGGATTCACGTGTCCGATCTCGGGGAGTTTGAGGCCTGGGCACTCGTCGAATTCGGCGAGGGGATGGGAATGATCAGGAATGTCCAGATGTATGTGATGAACGCCGCGAACGGGAAGCACTACCCGATCGGCATCTTTCTCGATTATATCGGCTCCTTCGAGGGAAGCGGCGTCTATTACTACCACGAGTACATGCCTAAGGCCGGCCAAGTTGGAATGCTACCCATATACGAAATAGCTGCTGAGGACGTTTATGGTAACTTCAGCCCGGTCTGGCCATATCTCGCGATAACAGACAAGTCAAGATCCAGGTCGCCGGCCATCCCCACTCAGTTCAACCCAACCGATGTGCCGTGGAGGGTGCAGGCGCTCATAGACCGTTGTGGCACCACGACGTCGGACGATGCCACCGGCATCTTAGCTGCGTCGCTATGTAGCGGAACAGCTGGCGAGCGCTCGGCACCTTTGGTGCTGGCGAACTCAAGGCCAGTTATCTTCGCTGGGGGGTTCTACCCGCCCATCGTCGATATCTCTGATACGAGCAACGTTCTGCTCAAGGCGCTTGTCATTGATCCAGACGGTCAGAGCGACCTGGAGCGTGTTGAGATATACGTCGATGGCATGCCGACGGGGATTATGATGTTGGACGATGGCTCGCAGACAGACGACACGCCGGGCGATGGGTTCTACGTTAGAACCTTCACGCTCGAGGCGAACTCGAGGCCTGTCGGGATCGTGATGCTTCAGATTGTCGCGTTCGACTACGCTGGCAACGTCAGCAACGTGTATCCGTACATTACAGTGGAGCCGTAACCCAAATATTGCGGCGCAGAGTGAGCCGGTGGGAACTTTCGGGACTGTTCGTGTTGAGTCGGCCCCAAATTGCGAACAGCGAGGTAACCTGTATCCTTAAGCCGGGAACCGCGTGTTCCTACCGTTTCTCAATCTCCGGGGACCATGATTTAGCACTTGCTAAGTCCGCAACCGATTCAATATAGTATTTGACCGTGTTTGACTGTTGTCCGGCCTTGTTCAGTGGCAGACCGCAAGAATGTGTGATTGATGGAGTTTTGAGATTATGTATGTCTTAGGATTCAACGCGTTTCTGCACGATTCGGGCGCATGTATCATCAAGGATGGTGAGGTGGTCGCGTTCGCGGAAGAGGAGCGCTTCAACCGCAAGAAGCATACCTATCAATTCCCTGAAAACGCCATCAGGTTCTGCCTGGATTTCGCTGGCATCGGGTTCAGCGACCTAGACCACGTAGGCTTTTTCTGGAACCCTTACAAAGAGATACTTTACAAATGGCTGCCGTTCGTCCGCTTCCTTCCGTTCTCATTCTCGCTGTTCAAGAAGGACGCGGCGATAAATCCCTTCGTTAGGCGCATCACGTCGATGGTTCGGGCCAAAGGGTATCTATTCAGGCAGTTCGGCGGTAGCAGTAGCGACGCCGCCACACCCAAGTTCCATTTCGTCGATCACCATATTGCACACGCCGCAAGCTGCTACCTCGTCTCACCGTTTGACGAGGCGGCGATATTTGTTGCGGACGGCTACGCAGAGCGCGATAGCACGCTCATGGCGCACGGCAAAGGCGGCACGATCGAGAAGCTCGAGACGGTCAAGTTCCCGGTCTCGCTCGGCCAGCTCTACGGCGCAGTTACGGAGTATCTTGGGTTCAAGATCTGCAACGGGGAGGGCAAGGTCATGGCGCTGGCCTCATTCGGTGAGCCGAGATTCGAGGGGCTGTTCGACAAGATCGTTCAGCCGACGAGTAATGGTCAGTATGACTTTGATTTCAGCTACATCGGTTACCAGCGTTATGGACTGCTCAAGACTGTATCCGACAAGTTCATAAGGGAGACGGCGCCAATGCGCAAGCCTGAGAGCGAGATGCAGCAGGTCTATATGGACGTTGCCGCGAGCCTCCAGATGTCGCTTGAAAAGCACTATTTCAGGATGTTGAACGTTCTATACGAGCGAACCGGGTGCCCCGACCTTTGCCTCGCAGGTGGTATGGTCTTGAACAGCGTCGCCAACGGCAAGATATTGGAGAACACGCCCTTTAAGAGTGTCTTCATTCAGCCTGCGGCCAACGATGCTGGCTCCTCGCTTGGGTCTGCCATGTTCCTCTACCACAAATACGCGAAAGAGCCCCAAAGAGTGCCCTTGAACCACGCCTATGGCGGCCCCTCGTTTACAAACGAGGAGATCGAGCTCGCGCTTGGACAGTCCGGGCTCAGATACACACGGGTTAAGGCCGTCGAGCAGGACACGGCGAGGCTTATCGCCGACGGGAAGATTGTCGGTTGGTTCCAGGGACGCATGGAGTTCGGGCCGAGGGCGCTCGGGAACAGGTCAATCGTTGCCGACCCCAGAAAGGCAGAGATGAAGGATATCCTGAACAGGCGCGTCAAACACCGCGAGTCGTTCCGTCCGTTTGCTCCTTCGATTAAGGAAGAGAGATTGGGGGAGTTCTTTGAGTCGGACGATCCGGCGCCTTACATGCTCAAGGTCTATCGGATTCGGCCCGAGAAACTCAACGCCATCCCAGCAACCGCCCACGTGGACGGAACAGGTCGCGTTCAGACCGTTTCCAAGGAGGTCAATCCCCGCTACTACAAGCTGATTGACGAGTTCGAGAAGATAACCGGGGTTCCAGTTGTCCTGAACACCTCGTTCAACGTTCGCGGCGAGCCGATTGTCTGCACTCCTCAGGACGCAATTGCGTGCTTTCTCAACACGCAAATTGACTACCTAGTGATGGGCGATTTCATGGCGCATAAGGCCTGATCGCGCGACTGAGTTTCCGTCTGCCAGTGACAGTGCGAGGCGCACGATAGGATGTCGAACTGTCTCCTCCCCCCAAATGTTCCGCGGCCTAGCGCACGTGACGCGCTCGCACCGTTCGTCAAGTTGACTTGGGCACCGAGTGCCACTACTGTATGTTTGACAAGATACCGATGTCTGCCCTCATCGTCTAGTCAGGACAGGACACCGCCCTTTCACGGCGGCGGCAGGGGTTCAAATCCCCTTGAGGGCATAGTTTTTGAGCGTAATGTAGTTTTGAGTAGAGGAGGAAGATGTCCAACTTACCAGCTTTTACTGATGAGAATTTCGATGCGGACGTTCTCCAATCCGACGTGCCGGTGTTGGTCGATTTCTGGGCAGAATGGTGCGGCCCGTGCCTTATGATCGCCCCTTTGGTTGAAAAGCTGGCCGTGGAATACGAGGGCAAGGCTAAGTTCGGCCAGATAAATGTCGATGAGTGCCCAAACACGTCGGCCAATTACGGCATCCGTGCGATACCGACGTTGATGATTTTCAAGGACGGCGAGAAGGTTGATTCGATTGTCGGGGTGGTGCCTGTCGATAGGATTAGGAAAACGCTAGACAAGGCGATCGGGTGATCGTGGCCCCAAAGCAATTGTCGGTCCCGCCCGGGATGCCTTGCGGCAAGCAAAAAGCCAGCAAGGTCCTTTGCGGACATTCCGTGATCTACCAAACTAGGGCAAGGGCGTAAGAGGCTTTGAAGATTGGCTTCGTCAACAGTTGAGTCGCTCGACGCTCGAATAATTAAGACCGTCAGATACGCTGGTGCGAGCGCAGTCCTCGTCGGCAAGGCGCTCGCGTCGTTGTTCAAGCCTCCGTTCGAGATAGGCCCGATCGTCGAGCAGATGGAGAGCGTGGGGCTGAAGTCTCTCACGATCGTAAGCCTCACCTCGTTGTTTACGGGTATGGTTCTTTGCCTCCAGACAGGCTCGGCGTTCATCAGGTTCGGCGCAAAGTCCTACGTGGCAAAGGTCCTGGTAGTGGCGATCACCCGCGAACTTGGGCCGATCTTGGTGGCGCTCATCGTCTCGGGAAGGGTTGCCTCCGGCATAGCGGCGGAGATAGGCTCAATGAAGGTCTCCGAGCAGATCGACGCGCTCAGAGTGATGGGTGCGAGCCCGGTGAAGCGGCTCGTCATGCCGAGAGTGGTTGCGCTAATGATAACGCTGCCGCTCCTCGCCCTGATCGGGGACATTCTTGGGATATTGGGCGGGATGATCATCGCGTCCCTTGAACTGGGGATTAAGGCCAGTTTTTTCCTCTCAAGTGCGCTAGATTTTTTGGCGCCTCAGGACGTCCTAAGTGGCGTAGGCAAGTGTTTCTTTTTTGGGTTGATAATCGCTGGAATAGGGTGTTATCAGGGGCTGACGACGCTGGGCGGCACGCGGGGCGTCGGCATTTCCACCACGAGGGCCGTGGTTCTTTCCTCAGTGCTGGTTTTGCTCAGTGATTTGGTCCTGACGAAGGCGTTCATGTTGCTTTAGCGTTTCGAGCTGTTTGAGACCATAGGAGATAAGTAACCATGCAGAATGACAGAAAACCTTGCCCCGAATGCGGCAACAAGATGAACTACTCTGCCGCCAACAAGATATATTTGTGCCCGTATTGTGGGGAGGAGTTCGGCGAGCGCAACGGCAAGCTGGTGAAGAAAGTCGCGCAGGCCTCAGGGCCGACAGGCGAAAGAAGCGCCGCCGAGATGAGGGAGGAGCTTGATGCTGCGTTCAAGGAGACTCAGATCGGGGCGCAGCTTGCCGACGAGGAGGCCAAGAAAGTCCGCAAGAGAGAACAGACGGAACTGTTTGACCTAAGGATGAGAAACACCGAGGCGCGGACAATGATCAGGGCTACGAATCGGCGTGGGATAGGCCTTTGCCTCTTTCTTGATTTCGTGATCTTTGTGCTGTCCTACAACTACAACTTGCTGGTGTACGGGCTTATTGCGATGGCGTTTCTGACGCTGGGGACATACCTTTACCTGACCTCCTATACGGCCAAGATCAAGGAGTGGCAAACGAGGGTCGCGTCGGAGACGAAAGAGATTGAGGGGGACGTGTATCTGGAGGGTCTCAATCAGGAACTGGACAAAGACGAAGGACCCAAGTAACAGCGTGCCGAACAAAGAAACCGCGCTTACGCCTAGCGACCACATCGCAGAGGTCCTCGCAACCTCCTTTTACGTCGGCGAGATACCAATGGTGCCCGGCACGTTCGGGACAATCCCGGGCCTTTTTATCTTCATCATGGCGTCGGTGCTCGGCGTGCCAGCCTGGGGTTATCTCATCGCCATTCTGGCTGTTTACTTTGTCGGCGTGTGGGCCGCGGGCCGGGCGGAAAGAATATCAGGCAAGAAGGACGACGGCCGAATCGTCATCGACGAGGTTGTCGGCGCAATGATAACCATGTTCTACATGCCGCTGGACTGGCGTCTCGTCATCGCGGGGTTCTTCGCATTCAGGTTCTTCGACATTGTCAAGCCAGGGTTTAGGAAGGTCCAGCGAATAGAGGGCGGACACGGTGTCATGATCGACGACGTCATCGCCGGCGTCATGGCCAATGCCTCGCTGTGGCTGTTCATGTGGCTCATCTCGCTCTTCTATTGACCACACTCTCTATCTTGGGGGTGTGCTGCTGCACTCGTTGGAGCTTCGGCAAGCGTGAATGGCAGCGTTTCCGCCAGCTCGTATTTATGCTGCGAGCAAAAGGGTTGACTATGGGTGAGTGGGTAGTAACCTAATTGAGCAAGGCTGTACGTGATTCTGTGAAGAGGGAAACTTGGCTGACAAAATGCAGACCACCGAGACGACAGATGCTCCAGCAAGAGTCCTGATCGTAGATACGCCGGAATCGGTCGCCCATATTGAGCCGGCGTTGGCGGGTGCAGGCTTTGAGGTGGTGTCTTTCTCGTCGGCGGATGAGATAAGAGCTTGCCTGAGGCAGCGAGACTGCGACGTTGTCCTGCTTGACGTTGAGTTCGCCGCCCGCATCGGGCTTGACATGTTCGCCGAGAGCGCAACCTCCGAGGGACACATCCCCACGATCGTTGCGTCGGCCAAACCCACGCTTGGCAAGGTCCTGCGAGCGTGGAACAACGCCGCATCGTTCTTCCTCAAGAAGCCGCTTGAGCTCTCGCGGACAGTGACTTCTCTGAGAGACGCTGTTGACAACAAGCGGCTCTACGAGCGGGTGGTCGCCAGGATCGAAGACCTAGAAAAGGCAAACGAGCAGCTTGGCCGCGAAAACCAACAGCTAGCGCGGCAGGCCGAGCAGTTCGAGACCTTTGAGCATATCGCCAAATCTATTGCGAGCTCGCTCGAGCTGGACAAGGTCCTGAAGGAGATACTCCTGAGCATAGCCAACGCGGTGCAGTTTGACCGCGTAGTTCTCTCGCTGATTGATTGGGACCGGAAGCTCGAGGAGGCAGTGATGGGGATGGGCATCCCCGAGGACAAGTATGAGGTGGTGCTGGCGGAGAAGGTGTGGCCACTTTCAGACGACAAGATAGCGCCGTGGGCCAAGCAGGTCGTCCACCACAAGGCGAAGTATTTTTCTGACGGCGACTTCGGCGAGGGCGAAACCGCAAATAAAGCCAAGAGGCTGTTCCCAGGGCCGATGGCCAAAATCCCACTCGTCGTGAAGGACGTCGTGGTCGGCACTATTACGGTCGATAACCACAAGTCGAGACGGCCAATAACCGAGGAGCACACGGCCATTCTGGAGCGCTTCACCGAATACGCTGGGATAGCCATCATGAACGCCAAGCTCTACATGCGCGCGGTCGAGGCCCAGAATGAGCTCAAACAGGCGCACGAGAAGCTAATCGAGACCGAGCGGCTCAAGACGATAGAGCGGATGGTGGCCACCGTCAATCACGAGATCAACAACCCGCTGTGCAGCATCCTGCTTTCGGCTCAAATGCTTCAAACTATGCTTGCCGCGAGCGACGAGGCGATTAAGCAGAAGGCAAAATCGATTCTGGAGAACGCCGACCGCATCGCCTCGATCGTCAGCAAGCTCGAAAACATTCAGCGCACGGCGCCAAGCGCCGCCAACACGGACGGCAAGATGTTCGACCTCGATGAGATTATGTCCAACCTCGGGGAAAACTGACAAAGGGCGCCGGGCGGACAGAACAATCATGCCGCCACAATAGCCCCGACAACGTTGCGGAAGCTATGCCCGAAGATGACCTTCTGACCTCAGAGCCTATGACGCCAGCGAGAATCGGCATCGATTGTAGAAAAATCCTGGACTACGGCATCGGGACGATCACATCGAACCTCATCAAGAACCTCGCTCTTGTAGATACCGAAGACGAGTATTCTCTGCTCGGCGATCCGGCGCAGATTCAGAAGCCCGGGCACAACTTCACTGTGGTGAGAGAGAGCGCAAAACGCTACTCCATCTCGGAGAGCATTCGTCTCCCGCTAAAGGCCAGGAAGCTGCGCCTCGACCTCTTGCACTGGTTGCACTACGCGTCATCGCCGCTCAAGCCGTGCCGCTACGTGATCTCAATTCACGACATCAATCACCTGCTCTTCCCGGAGCTCTTGCGCTCAAAAACGGCGCGGCTTTATGCCAAGTCGATGCTGCGCCTCGCCACTCGCGTCGCCGACAGGATCATCACGGCCTCTAATACCAGCAAGGCCGAGATCGTCAAGCATTTGCACGTCCCAGAGGATAAGATAAGCGTCATCTACAATGGCGTGGCAGAGATATTCAAGCCGCAGCCTCCTGAGGAGGTTATCCAGCGGCTAAAGACCGACTACGCAATCGAGCCGCCCTATATCCTTTACGTGGGGAGCCTCCGTGAGCACAAGAACGTTGCCCGACTGCTCGAGGCGTTCAAGAACCTAAAAATGAGCCTCGAGTGCGACCACAGCCTCGTTATCGTTGGAGACCACCCCAAGCAAAGGGCGGTGCTGGAAAACTACGTGAAACGGAATCGTCTCGCCCAGTCTGTCCGCTTTCTCGGCGCCGTGCCTCACGACAAGCTGCCCGTTCTCTATTCCGGAGCGCATCTCTTCGTGTTCCCGACGCTCTACGAGGGCTTTGGCCTGCCTGTGCTCGAGGCGATGGCCTGCGGCGTGCCGGTCTGCGCCTCGGACATCCACGCCTTGAGGGAGGTCGCAGGAGACGCCGCCGCCTTCTTCAGACCCTACGAGCCGCTGGACATGGCGGATGTCATGGCCTCCGTCATAATGGACCCTGACATATACGACGCGCTCAAGGAAAACGGCCTGCAAAGGGCCAGCACCTTCTCCTGGAGGCGGACGGCTGAACAGACGCTTGCGGTCTATCAAGAGGTGCTAGGTCGTGTATGATACTTGTAGCCGCAACGACGACTGATAAGGAGTGAGGCAAGATGGAACTGAATGAGAAGCTGAAGAAGGAGCTCCTCGCTACTTACGAGAAGCTGAATAACGAGGGCAAGCTGCTTTCGAAGGACAAGCTGAAACAGTGCTATGACCTTTTTCGCGAGCGATTCGGCCCTGAGAAACTTCTTCAGCTTGACGGGGAAGCGCTACTAAACACGATGCACGGGGAACCCAAGCCCGACAGTCTGATGTTCTGGTTAGAGTTCAAGAATGATGATGAGCTTCCTGCCAGGTTCGGGAGCATTGCAGGTGGCAACGCCCTGAAATTCGAGATTTTCCTGAGGAAAGAGACACATGAATGGACGACAGGAACCGCGACCAAGCAAGTCGCTATCTCGACTGAGGAGGCTGTTGAGATCGCCCGTCGCCAGCGGGGTGAGCTTGTCAACGCGTGCAAGGTGCTTGACGCCCTGCCCACGAACGCCTCGGACGATGACTACAAGCAGCTTCAGCGCGACCTAAGCGAACAGGCTCCCACCGTGGCGGACAAGGCCTGGTCCCACAAGTATTTCAGTCTGCTTTATCCCAACAAGCTTGACGATTTCCATACTGCCCATTACCAGCGTTTCCACCTGATCAAGCTGCTTCAGTTGCCGCCAGAGGGCGAAGGCCGTTTTCTCTGTGCGGGGAGATATGTGGACTTGGCTGCGGAACTAGAGATGCCGATCAACCATCTCACGAGCGTGCTAAACGCGAGAAACGGAAAGCCGCACCGTTATTGGCGAATCGGCACGACGGACGGGCGGACTGGACGGAGCTATTGGGGCGAGATGAGAGATGGGAAGTTCGTCTCAATCGGTTGGGCAAAGCTCGGGGACCTCAGGGACTACGCATGCGACCAACGATCCAAAGATGCGTTGAAAGAGCTCATGGCCGAGAACTACCCAGGAACTGCCCAAAGTGTTGGAATAGGGGCTGCTCAGGTCTTCAAGTTTCTTGCTCATATCTTGGAAGGCGACCTGGTCGTTGCGTGCGAAGGCCGAAAAGTGCTTGGCGTTGGGCGCGTAACCGGAGGATACGAGTACGACGCGTCATCCGGTTTCCCACATCGACGCCCGGTTGAGTGGCTTTCTTTGGACCAATGGCAGATGCCGAACAAAAATGAAGGTCTGCGGACCACGGTTTGGAAGCTAGGGAAGTATCCAGAAAACCTCGTGGCAATCGAAAAGCGCATTCGCGTTATCATACCGCCTCCGCGGCCCCATTCAATCGTTGAGAGGCCTCATCCAATCGTTGAGAGGATTGAGTCGATTCTCCGGCGTAAGGGGCAGGTGATCCTGTATGGTCCACCCGGCACGGGCAAGACCTACTGGGCTATTCGCGCGGCACGGGAATTGGCGGCACGATCGTCATACGGAAAACCTTATGATCAGCTTTCAGATCAGGAGAAGGCGACAATTGAGGGCCAAGAGGGCACCGTGCGGACTTGCTGCTTTCATCCGGCTTACGGATACGAGGACTTCATCGAGGGATTTCGGCCGAGCGAGATTGATGGCAAGCTGGTGTTTGAGCTGCGGGACGGGATATTCAAAAAGCTCTGCAAAGATGCAGAGGCCTCACCGAACAGCAAGTTTTATCTGATTATCGACGAGATCAACAGGGGAGACATACCCCGCATCTTCGGCGAACTTCTCACCATTCTGGAGAAGGACAAGCGAGGCCAGGAACTTATCCTGCCGCTCTCAGGCGAGCGCTTCAGTGTGCCTGCAAACGTGTATGTGATCGGGACAATGAATACTGCCGACCGTTCGATTGCCCTTTTGGACACAGCGTTGAGGCGCAGGTTCGGATTTGTGGAGCTCATGCCGGACAGCTCGCTTTTGAAAGGACCGCGTATTGAGGGGCTATCGCTTGAGCTGTGGCTTGACGCTTTGAACCGGCGCATCCTTGACCATATCGGGCGCGATGCTCGCAACCTTCAGGTTGGGCACGCTTATCTTATGCAGAGCGAGCGGCCTGTGCCCGACTTCGCTACGTTCTCCAGGGTGCTCAGGGATGATATTCTGCCGCTTCTTCAGGAATACTGTTACGAGGACTACGCCAAACTTGAGGCGATTCTTGGACCGGACTTTGTTGATGCGGAGAATCAACAGCTTAGCGACGACATCTTCGAGCCTAGGAATCAAGACGGACTGATCCAGGCGCTCTTTACGATAACGCAAGATTTGGCTGCGTCTGCAAAAGCTATTGCTTTGGAGGAAGGCGAAGTTGAAGAGGACCACGATGAAGACGACGGGGGTAGCGGGCCTGAGGGCCAAGACAACTGATGCGAATCCCGGTGGAGCTCAAGGAATGGGAGACGCTTTCGCCTGAACCAGGGAGCGCTCTGCATAGCAAACATCTCGGCCAAGACAGCGCTGATCTCGAACTGGCTGAAAAGCTCTCGAAGTCCAACGTTCTCCGCATCGTTGATGTTCACAATAAAGGGCTATGGCTCCAGTCGTTTTCGTACGTCGGCAGGCTGCGCCTCGGGAACCTCTCAATAACGATTCGTCCCAAGATCGAGGGAATGCCGCTGTTGAGGCTGCTGCGGTATGCCTATGGTCTGCGGGACCTGAAGCTCCTGCCAGACACCGAGTTTCAAATTGCGGATTCTGCTTTTCAGGATATTCTGTTGCACCAGCTGGCCCAGGAGGCCAGCGAACTGGTAGCCAGAGGCTTGCACCGCAGATATGTCCGAAGGAACGCCGCCCTCGCAAGCCCTCGCGGCAGGATCGACTTTCAGCAATTCGTGCGTCAGAAGGGCTTAACAACCTCCGCAACACTTCCCTGCACATATCATCCGAGACTGCAAGATTGTCTAATAAACCAGGTTCTATTAAAGGGTCTCTACCTCGGCGCCTCGCTCACGGATGATCCGCGGCTGAAACGTCGCCTGGCAGGGCTAATCATTCAGATAAGAGAGAATGTCTCGGCCATTGATCGCCTCGACCAAAACGTCATGAGGCGCCTGCGACGCAGATCGAGCAGGTTGACGGTGGCATACGAGCCGTCAATTGCGATCATCCAGATGCTTCTGGACGCGAAGGGCATCTATTTCGAATCTACCGATCAGAGGATCGAGCTGCCCGGTTTCCTTTTCGACATGAATCTTTTCTTTCAAGCGCTTCTTGGCCGCTTCTTGCGAGAGAATCTTCCAAATTGCGTTGTCATGGAACAGTTCCGCCTGAAGAACGTTATGGGATTCTACGCCTCCTACAACCCGATGAGGCGCCGTGACCCTACGCCGCGTCCGGACTATGCCGTCTCGAGAAATGGCAAGCCGATGGCGCTTTTGGACGCCAAATACCGTGACCTCTGGGCAAATCCGCCGACGGCAAATATGCTGTACCAGCTCGCAATCTATGCCCTGACTCGGGGTCAAGATGGCTCGGCCACAATCCTCTACCCCGCGCTTCATGAGCGGCGCGAGCAGAGGATTTGGGTCCGAAACCCGATAGATGGCAGCGGGCGCGGCCAAGTGATTATCAGAGCGGTCAATCTCTCTCGCCTCGAGAAGTATGTTACTGAACCGAATACTGCCCAGGCACGAAGGAATCGGACACGGTACGCACAATTGCTCGCCTTTGGTTCTTGCTAATCCCATCGGCGGCATCGCCTTCGCCGTTTATGAGTGATCCGGGCTTAGTTCTCTGTGTAGAGCTTTCTCATCTCGAACGCTAGCCAGGCGGTGAACCAGAGCGGCATCCTATACGCCCTGGCTGTGTTCAATAGATACGTTATGCGGAATACCGCCTCAAATAGCGGATTGTGGGGGAGCTTCACGAGGCGCTTTAGCACGCGCGGAGGAATGCGCCACTTGACGGCTGCGTAGAAGAGCTTCTGAAGGTTCTCGATCTCTTTTTTCTCAGGTAGGTTAAACAGGGTGCCCTTGAAGAACGATGCGCTCATCTTGGTCATGTTAAAATCTGCATTGAGGAGGCCGTGCTCAACAACGTATTGGCCAAGCTGTGTTCTGGGATAGGGCTGCACGATCGAGGCCCAGGGGCAGTCGGCCCTGATCTTGACGTTGATGGAGACAGTCTCCAGGGCCATATCGAGCGTCTCGCCGGGCAGGCACAGCATGTTGTAGGTTCTGAACAGGATGTTGTGCTTTTTCAGAATCTCGGCTGCGCTTTCGATCTGCTCACGCGTTACGGTTTTGCCAAGCACTTCCTCTCGGAGAAAATCGTTGCCGCTCTCAACGCCCAGCGACACTAAATGGCAGCCGGCGGCCTTGATGGTCTTGGCGATGTCCTCGTCGAGCAGGTCTGCGCGGATTTGGCACAAGAACGGTAGGCCGATACGTTTGTGGTATAGCTCGGAGAACTCCTCAACCCATTTTTTGTCGAGAAGGAACGAATCGTCCGCGAAGTATGGTGTCTTGAGCCATTTCCAGTCTTTCTTGACCGTGGCTACCTCCTCTACCACGTTCTCCGGGCTTCGGTGTCGCACGTAGCGCCCCTTGCCCTCGTACATCTTCTTGAGGCTGTGGTTGAAACAGAATGAACACTCGAATGGGCAGCCGCGACTGGCGATGAACAGCTTGCTGGGATAGACACGCACGGACCGATAGCGGTGATAGAACTCCCTGTCGGGGAAGGCAATCGAATCGAGGTCCTGATTCAGCAGGCGGAGTGGGTTTTCAAAGACCTCGCCGTCGATTTTCACCCACAAGTTCTCGACGTGCGTGAAGTCTGAGCCCGAATCGATCGCATTGGCAAGGTCAACCATCGCCTCCTCGCCATCGCCGCGGCAGATTACGTCGATGCCATTCGTCCGAACGACCTCGGGGAAGTACGTTGGATGCGGCCCGCCCATCACCACTATGGCGTTGGGGAAAACAGGCTTGAGGCGGGCTATCTCTTTGAGAGCAATGAGATGTGCTCCAGTGGTGCAGGAGAATGCTAGGATGTCCGGCGGATTCGCTCGGAGTCGCCGCTGGTAGCCTGGCTCCTCGGGAGCGATGACTATCTCGGCCTCGTGTCCATGCCTCTTCAGCTCGGCGCACAGAATCATCGGGCCGAGGTTGTCGATCATCGTGAATTGAATGAAGGCGACTCGCGCCATCAGGTAAGTTTTTCGATTATGGCCGCGGCGAAGAGAGGCAGCATTATCTCGAAATGCCCGGTGATGGCGTAGCCCTTGCCCCTGCCGGAAGCCGTTGGGCGCCTCAGCACGTTCTGCGTCGGGCGGTAATGTTGGATGAAGTCGACGTTCACTGTGGTGAAATTGCTGAGGTTGGCGCTGGTGTTTTGGGCGATTGCGAACGCTTTCAAGAAAACTTCGGGCAAGATAACGCTCGAGCCAACGTGGAAGAATACTCCGCCCGATAGCTGCGCTACGACGGACGTCAGGAGCCTGAAATCGAGAAATGAGGACTTCCCGATAGCTGCGCCGTCGGCCGACGGGTGCATGTGAATGATGTCCGTGCCGATCGAGACGTGAACGGTCGCGGGAATCGCTGCCTGGGCGCACGTGGCCAGTATGCTTTTTTCCGCATACGGCAGCTTCTGATCAAGGATGCTCTTGCCCACCGTCAGGCCGAGGCCCTGGTTCGAGTTGGCGGCAGCAATGGCAGCGCCATTCAAGAACTCCGCCGTCTCTTTCGCCATTCCGAACTCGCCAGTGTCGAGCTGCGAGGCCACGTCCTCCGACGTCTTTCCCATGAACGCCAGCTCGAAATCATGGATCATCCCCGCCCCATTCAGCGCCACCGCCGTTATGATGTCCCGACGAATCAGGTCGCAGATGACTGGCGAAAGGCCGCATTTGATCGAATGCGCCCCCATGGCCCACACGAAATGCCGCCCGTGCCTGCGCGCCTCGCAAATGGCGTCAACCACACTCTTGAAATCGTTGGCTGCGAGCACATCCGGAAGGGAGTCCAGGAAATCCTCAAAAAACGCTCCTTTTGTGTAGGGCCTAGCCAACGTTGTGAGACTAACTTTGCTCTTGCGGTCTGAGAGGCTAGTCGGACGAACCCGGCTCAGGTCAAACGGCTCGATTGGTTTCCTAGCCATTGCTGCCACCGAACATTATCGTCTCGACAAGCTCGCAGAGAATGTGCGCAAGCACGAGGTGGACCTCCTGAACTCGGGCGGAATAGCTATGCTCCACGGCGAAGAGAAAATCGGCCTCGACCCTTTTGCCGCCCTCGCCGGTCGAGAATATCGTCAGCATACCTCTCTGCCTAGCCGTTAAAAGAGCACTTAGGACGTTCTCCGACTGCCCGCTCGTAGAGATACCCCACGCCACGTCGTTCTCTCGGCCCAGCGCCTCGATCTGCCTCGAGAAAACCTGTGCGAAAGAGCGGTCGTTGGCGATTGCGGTCAGGACGGAAGTGTCAGTTGTGAGCGCGATTGCGGGCAAGGCGCGATGTTCCATCGAGAGCCTATTTATAAACTCTGCCGCGATGTGTTGCGCATCGGCCGCCGAGCCGCCATTTCCGAATATCAGCAGCTTCTGGCCATCTTGAAATCTGCTGGCCAACTGCTCTGCGGCCCGTGCGATTGTGCCGGCGTTTCGGTCCAAAAAGCTCTTTAGAAGCGCCGAGGACTCCTCGGACTTCTCCCGCGCGAGCCGCTCAAGCCCGCTCCGGTCAAGGTCTTTCATGCACTGATGTCCCTGTGTTCATCTGGTTGATACTTGTAACAATAGCTGCCATCCAATATAGCCATTGAGCCGTTACTGGGCAAGCACGATAATGAATCGCGGTTGATACGGTTCCGAGCTCCTCTTAGTCTGCATCATGTGTCTGTATCATGTCGGCCTCTGCGTGAGTTAAAGAATTACTGGTTGATTGGCTTGGATAACTGTAAGGGTAGCGTTGGATGAGGCGAAGCGACTTCGAGTATGGTCTGCCCAAATCGCAGATCGCGCAATTTCCGCTGAAGAGCCGAACTGCTGCGAGACTGCTCGTGCTTGACAGGGCGAGCGGCCGAGTTGTGCACACCCGGTTTTACTCGCTGCACGAGTTCCTCCGTCCAGGCGACCTATTGGTTCTGAACGATACGAAAGTTCTCAGGTGTCGCATGTTGGGCCGGCGTGCCCCGACCGGTGGGAAGGTGGAGCTCTTCGTGTTGAGGCGGCTTGATGACGGCACGTTCGAGGCGCTTGGGAAGGCCTCGCGAAGGCTCACCCCGGGCTCTGAGCTCATCTTCGGCGAGGGCGCCCTGCGCGCCCGTGTGCTCGATAGAAAAGAGCGCAGGCTCATCGTCTCGCTTTCGGCGGACGGTGCGAGGGTTGAGGAGGCGCTCGAGCGAGTGGCTCAGGTTCCGCTGCCTCCATACATTAGGCGGCCAGATGGTCCGGACGAGGCGGACGAGGAGCTCTATCAAACTGTCTATTGTGCGCATCCTGGAGCGGTAGCGGCGCCCACAGCGGGGCTTCATTTCGAGGACGACTACATGCGCAAGCTGCGCAGCCTAGGCATCCAGTTCACGTCGATCACCGTTCACACTGGGCTTGGGTCGTTCAGGCCGATCCGCACGGAGAACATCGAAGACCACAGGATGCCGGCGGAACGTTTTTATATGGGCGAGCTCGCGGCCGACACAATCAACCGCGCGAGGGATGAGCGCCGGCGCGTCATAGCTGTTGGCACCAGCTGCGTTCGCGCGCTTGAGACGATCGCACAGGGGCAGAGGGTTGTGCCCTGCGAGGGCGAGACTGACCTTTACATCGTTCCGGGCTATGAGTTCAGCATCGTGGATGCGATGGTCACCAATTTCCACCAGCCCGCCTCGTCGTTGCTCGTGCTCGTGAGTGCATTCGCGGGGCGCGATGCGATTCTTGAGGCGTATGCGGAGGCGCTCGAGAGCGGCTATCGATTCCTGAGTTTCGGGGACGCGATGCTTATCACTTAGGTTGTAAAGCGGCAGTGGCGATATACGGGCCCCCAGTAATCAGATTGGAGCGGGGAACGTTGGGGCTGCCTCGCGGATGGAGGGCAGAAGCTCCTGCCCGAAGGGCAGACCATGGGTAGCCGCAGGCGTAGCCTGACGGTGCGAATAGCGCTACAATCCCTCTTTCTAACCTCCCCGTTGCGTTGCACGCACGGCTACCCACGGTATCCCCTATCGGGGATTACAGTCTGCACCCCTCGTTCGCACCCGTTAGCTGAAAGAAGCAGCAACTCGGCTTTCAACATGAACTCCCGTGCCTATCTGCCAGCCAACTTCAGAACTCAACTTCAGAAACGATCAATCTGATTATTGGGGCGGCCTTCGAACCTGCTTTTTATGTATCAAATGTGATATAGTGGGTGCTGTTGAATTGCAACTGAGTTTGAAAGGAGCTGTGCTATGAGACCAACAGGACGTTATGTTGTGAGCTTGGTTGTCGCCCTTGCGGTGAGCTTTGCGCTTTGCGATTGCGCGATGAGCATTACTGGCGCCGAGATTCTTAAGAGGGTATCGGCCAGGCATGATAAGTTCATGTCGTCTGTCAAGGACTGGCAGATCGAGCAGGAGATGATCATCGTTCAGGGCGGGCAAGAGGTTACTTCGGCGATGAAATCAATGTGGAAGGGGGATAAGTATCGCGTCGAGATGACGTCCTCGGGCAGTGCTGGTGGTGGCCAGATGCCGAAGATGACGACCGTTGTGGTCTTCGACGGGAAGGACACCTGGACGGTGAGCCCCTTTGTGGGCAAGAGGCGTCTGAAGCCAAGTGAGGTGAAGGACGCGACGCCGCGCATTCAATGGTCTGATAAGCTGAAGGACAGAGTTCGGCTGGTCGGCAAGGAGAAAGTCGATGGTCGAGAGGCTTACGTGATCGATGTGAATCAAACCGGTGCGGAGGCTTCTGGGTCTCTGCCTTTCTCGAAGGTATGGGTAGATACCGCCAACTATCAGATGCTCAAGGGTGAGCTGAAGATGCAGGACAAGCCGGCCGAGATGCGTTTTTCGGATTTCCGGAAGGTCTATGGTGATTTCACCATGCCGTTCCTGCAACAGGTGTTCGTCGGAGGCGTGCCCCAGACCAAGATAGTCACCAAGAGCATCAAGACGAACGTGGGCCTGTCCGATGACTTGTTTGATGCGAGCAAGCTGGAGGGCGAGCAGGGCAAGCAGGAGATGAACATGGAGCAGATGCAAGAGATGATCAAGCGCATGCAGGGCAACTGACGGTTTCTGTCAGAGGTCTGAGTCTTCTGGCACAGACGGGCGTCTTTTCGACAGAGCTCGGCTCAGGCGGGGTATTAGAAAGAGCTGGATGAAAAGGCCCAGCAATACCAACGAAAACGGTTCTGTCGAGAACCTATACCGGTTGTTCTCCGTCAGCTCTAGCAGGTTTGCGGGGACCGCTACGAAGGCTATGGTAACGCACATATAAACGATCACGATTCGTCGGTTGCGGCTGAGCGCAGCGCCGGCAGACCTTCCGCTCAGAGATAGCATCAGCCCGTAGGCGAGTAAGAACGGCAGACCTACAAACAGAAGTAGGTAAACGTGATAGCCCGGCATAAGGCAAAAGGGCAGAACTCCTGTTTTGGACATATCGTAAGGTATTCTGCCGTAGAAGAACGTGTCGTAGATGCGGCTGAGCAAAGAAAGAGCCGGGGGCGCCTCCAGAGTGGCAAAATGCCCATGAGGCGTGAAGTAGATTAGCCAGGATTTCATCACACCGTTGAGATAGGCCTTGGGGCGATACCGAATTACCTGTATGGAATCTCTGAAGTATTGCTCGGCGATGGCTATATACGCCAGGTTGTTATAGTTGGTGGCGCCAGTTGATTTGATGGGCTGGCTCACGGCAGGGATGTCTCTGTAAACGTTTACGTCTTCTCTCTCTTCAGAGAGCGATCAGCAAGATAGTTGCCTCGCATGAGAATCTCAAGCGCGTGGCAGCGGCAAAACGCCCGATCCCGGGTGTGACCCTGGATTGTAGGTAGAGTTTCGTGGTCAGCTCGACCGCGTTTCAACGCGGTGATATAGATCGCTCTCATTATATTAACACCCGACTTCCAGTCGGGTGGCCTGAGGATGCGAGGCACCTCCTCGCCCTCCCCCAAATCCTCATCTGAAGAGGATAGAGAGGGGGTGTCGGGTTGCCCCAGATCCCCCGAATGAATTCGGGGGTCAGGACAATGATAGCCGTCTGCATCGCCACCGCTTGCGCCGGGCGATGAGGGACTCGTCAGCTCATCGCGCGTCGGAGATCGTAGCGTGCGGCGCATCTTTCGCACACCACATGGCATGAATCAATCCAACATTACCCACAATCCAGGGTCAACGCCCGATCCCGACCAACTTGACTATTGGGGTGGAGCGCTGAAACTGCATTTGGAGACCGGGATGATAGAATCTGTGTTACAATGAGGCAAGCTCGTCTGAGCGCGCGAAGCTCACGGGTCAATGACAGACTAACATACACGCATACACAAATCGAGGTGAGTAAATGGGTAGGAAGGACCTTTTTGCAGAAGACAGGATAGCGCTTCTGAAGGAGATTGGCTCCTTGTTTCGTGAGAGACGAGGCGAGATCGTAGAGAACTGGGTACGGGAGCAGACTGACAGAGATTCTCCGAAATTCGCGCCTCTGAAGAAAGGCATTGAGATGCTGGTGGATGCCTTCATAGAGCATATTTCTAGGGGCGATCTTGAGGCGTATTTCAACGCCAATTCCGTAATTGGGAAGAAGACGGCTGCTGCGGATGTTCGCCCGAACGTATTCTTCGATGCCTTTCACGACTTCGAGGATGCGTATGCCGGCGTTCTTTGGGGGAGATACAGTAACGATATTCTGAAGCCAATTTGCCTTCTGGACCAGTTACATCACAAGACGATAGCTATTCTTGCCAAGGAATACGCAGCGACAAAGGATGCTACGATTTTCGCTATGGCCAAATTGGCTGAATCAAGGGACCCTGAGACCGGGGCGCACCTCGAAAGGACCCGCGAGTACTCGAGAGTGATTGGGGAGTGTTTGGGACATGACGCCGATTTCGTTGAGAACATTTATGCTGTGAGTGTATTGCACGACATCGGGAAGGTGGGCATCCCTGATTCTGTGCTTCTGAAGCCCGGTGGGCTAACCAACGATGAGTTCGAGATCATGAGAACGCACGCCAAGAAGGGAGGCGATACCCTAAATGCAGTCGTGGGCGACCTGGAGATAACCAGGGGAGAACTGGTGATGGCGCGAGACATAGCCTATTTCCATCATGAGAAATATGATGGCACCGGCTATAACGGTCTGGCGGGAGAAGATATCCCTGTCGCTGCAAGGATATTCGCAGCGGCTGACATCTATGACGCGCTGAGGTCCAAGAGGCCTTACAAAGGGCCTCTTACCCATGAACAAAGTGCGAGAATCATTCTTGAGGGTGATGGAAGGACAATGCCAGCGCATTTCGATCCGAGTGTCCTGGAAGCATTTGCGCAGTCCTTACAGGTGTTTCTGGAGGTTAGCCAGAAGTATGGGGATATGACCCCATAGAGCTCAGCGATCCCCGTTTGAGTGAATGTCGAGGTGAATCATTTGCGCAAGCTTCGCGCAGCACAGGAAAGCCTCGACTGAGACTGGCGCAACTTGTGTCCGGCCCCGGCTTAGAATCACCTGAATCAGTTACGGGAGTCTGTTACGTCTCAGGCGCCCGTCTACTTGTCTGGGGCCATTTTCGGGGCGAGTTCCTTGGCCGTGTGAATCGAATTGCTGCGATTGGCCAACCGGCACTGCCAGGCGCCGCGCCCCAAATGGATACCGCTCGCTTTGCTCAAACTGATTATTGGGGTGACCGAGGGGGCATCCCGGAAGCAGGGAATCACATAGCGGTAAAAGACAGAGCAACAGAAAAGGAACTTCCATCGCACTGGCCATTTACGCGGTGATGCCAACTGCCCTCACGTAGGCGTGGCCGAACAGGCCGCACGCCGGTTTAGGGGGAATCTTAGGGTAACCGATAGTGGTAGCCCATATCTACGGTCCCCGAGTCGGGCGTGCCGTCGGTCTGCGTTGTCCGGTCGGAGAGGCCTGCGTCCTTGGCTGACCTGCTACCGGTATTTATGCATGGGCTTTTCGTGCTGAGATAATAATCGCCATGAGGGCCACTCACAAACTGGGGATTGCCACTGATGTTTCCCTTTCCTTCATCCCCATCCTCTATGCAAGAATAACTCGCAGAACAGCTCCAGAGATCGATCCCATTACCCCAAAATATGCAATCAGTGATCTTGGGCGAACTGTCCGCACAGAATATGCCACCCCCATAAGTTCCTGAGTTGTCCGCGACCGTGTTGTTGGAGACCGTTAGCGAAGACCTATTGAGGGAGAAGACCCCACCTCCCGAGTAAGCCTCGTTTCCGGCAATTACGTTATTGGAAATCCTCGGGGAGCAGTGGTCTTCACAAGCTATCCCCCCGCCTTCTCCGTCCCATACATCTGCGGAGTTGTTTAGGATTGTGTTGCATGAGATCGTCGGTGAACTATAAGTGAGACAGCGGATGCCACCCCCGGCGTCCTCTGCATGGTTATCTTCAATCGTGTTGTACGAGATGTCGGGTGAGCTGTTTCGTTTGCAGATAATCCCCCCGCCGCTGGCAAGGGCGGAGTTGCCACTGATGGTGTTGTCTTCGATCGTGGGCGAACTCTCCTCAAGGCAGCCTATCCCACCGCCGTCGTAACCTGCCCAGTTGCCGGTAATCACGTTGCCTTTTATGTTCGGTGCGCTCCTAAGGCATAGAATCCCCCCGCCGCAGTCGTCGCTGTCCTCGGTCGATCCGTCCGCATGGCCCCCCGTTATCGTAAACCCCTCAATACTCAGGTTGTTTGAGCCCTCGCAAAAGATGACATGGTCAGCCGCGGCCGCAGCATCAAGCACGGTGGTCTCGCGGTCCTCTCCCCGGAGTGATACCCAGCTTTTTGTGTTAAGCGGGAACGTCTCCCCATTGCTGTCCGAGGCATATCTCCCCGCCGACACGTGGATTACTGCCGGTCGCGCCTCGGAGCCCACGACTAGTGCAAGCGCATGCGTTATCGTCTTGAAGGGAGCTGCCTCGGTTCCGGGGTCAGAGTTGCTGCCCGCTATGGCATCAACGAAGTAATGACGGCCGCCTTGCTGAACTATTAGAGAGCCGGTATCCGGCTCGGACCACTGACCGTCGTTGTCCTGAACTTCGTATGAAATAGTGTGCGTTCCAACCGAGAGGTCATCCGCGCTCATAGAGAAGTCCTCATCTGTGCTGAGAACGCCATCAATGTCCGAACTCCACTCGTATCCCTCAATCGTGCCATCCATGTCGAGGCCATGCCCCGTAAACTCAATGACGTCCTCGCCCTGTGTGGCTGGATTCGGCAATATGGCATCGATGTAGGCCGTTGGCGCTGGATGAGTACTCTCGATCCCAAATGGTGCAAAACTAATCTCGCCGATGAACTCCGATGTCGAGGCGTAGGTGAGTCCTGCGGCGAACCGGAAGTCACCCAGAATCCCGTCCGGGACCTCGAGCGTGAGAATGGTCATCGGCCCGAAATCGAATGGTGATGGGATGTAGATATTTGGTATGAAAGGCTCGAACTGGTCCGTCCATCCCCGTTGACCATAGACTAAAATGCTGCTGTCCGGCAGGATCAGCCCGACGTAAACATCTACGTTCACGCCATATTCATGATTCTGCGCCGAGAGGCTAGCCTCGAGCGTGTCGCCAGCGACGTAAGTCTCAGCGTCCGTATCGATAGTTATCGTCGGCGTGGCGGCAGCTATCAAAGGAAGCAACGCAACCAGGAGGACAGCAGCGCCCAGTGCAGTGGTTCTCGCTTGAGGAAAAATACGACGACCCATCTTCAGACCTCCTTGATTGTTTTGTCGAATCACATCCTCACTCATCTTAACGATTGTACCCCAGTTGTTAGAGCAAGTTTCAAAAAGTATCGCATATCTCGCTCCTCATTGCAAAATCAGACTTAATTACTCATAAATCGAGCAAATTGTGTAGGTGCTTGACATCCACGCCGTTGACGCGGTTTTCTAATCGGCTGATCGTCGGCGGCTACGGCAGCTACTCCAAGAACCAGCCCGCGCCCGACATCACAGCGATTCTCACGGGCTTTGGCTTCCCCGTCGCCGGCTCCACCACCTGCGGCGACCTGCCCATCTCACGCATCGCGTGGGTCATTTGCTAAGAAGCCCAGTTGACCGAGGCATCCTGAACGCACATGCCTGCCGCAGCTCTTCATACCCTCTTGACTGACGGGCGTTTAGAACCTGCCCGGCGTCTGCAGGGGCGACATCTCTGAGTTATCAGAGCGAAAAGGAGGAAAGGGGAGGCAGGTCATGATCTGTCTGGCCATAACTGACCGCCGACGAGCACTCCTCACGCGTATAGGCTAGACATCTCCTTTGGGACGATCAGGCCGTCCTGAAGGTGAATCATCCGGTCGCAGCTTTCGGCGAGATCGAGGTCGTGAGTGGCGATGAATACGGCAAGACCGGAAGCGGCCAGTTCTTTGAAGAGGTCCGTCATGGTATCACGCACCTGGGTGGAGAATCTGCCAGTCGGCTCGTCCGCTATCAGTACTCTCGGATTCAGAACCAACGCCCTCGCAATCGCCACCCGCTGCATATCACCTCCGCTGAGCATCCTGACCTGGATATGAGCCCTTTCGATTAATCCAACGGCCTTGAGTTTCGACGAGATGGCATCGCTATCGGTCTTCTGCTTGCTGAAGATGATCGGTAGCTCGACGTTTTCCCTCGCTGTCAGGGTAGGGATCAGATGGGGCCGCTGGAAGATGAACCCTATGTTCTTGCGGCGGATGCCTATCAATTTAGCCTCATCGAATCCGGTCACATCTTGGCCGGCTATCGAGAGCTTCCCAGCCGTTGGCGAGTCGAGGCAGCTGATGAGATTCATGAGGGTCGTCTTACCGGAACCTGAGGGTCCCACTATGGCTGCCATTTCGCCGGAGGAGATCTCAAAATCGACGCCATCCAGCGCCTTGACTGTTTCAGGCCCTCGGCGATAGTGCTTCTTCAGCCCGCTCGCCTCGATCACCTTAGCCATTCTTCAACACCTCCTCACCCTCGATCCTGCCGTCCGCCAGGTGGACGATTCTGTCCGCGGCGTGGGCAAGTCTGGTATTGTGGGTCGCAACGAGCACGGTAACACCCTCCTCCTCGTTGAAGCGCCTAAACAACTCGAAGATTGACCTTGCGGTCTTCGTGTCGAGGTTGCCGCTCGGCTCGTCCGCCAGGAGTATTTGAGGGCCCGTGGCAAGCGCCCTCGCGATGGCGACCCGCTGCATCTCGCCGCCTGAGAGCTCGTGCGGCAGATGGTCGAGCCGACGGGCCAGGCCCACCCTCTCCAAGAGGTCCGCAGCCCGGCCGTTGTCATGTCGCATCCTGGCGAATATCAGCGGAAGCTGCGCGTTCTCAAGCGCGGTCAGACTTGACACAAGAAAGAAATCCTGAAACACGAAGCCGATGTTCTTTCGCCTGAGCAGCACCAATTGCCTCTCTTTCAGCCGGGAGAGCTCTTGATCAAGGACGTAGATCGAACCCGACGTCGGCCCGTCCAGGCAGCCGATGAGGTTCAGAAGCGTCGTCTTGCCTGCGCCGGATGGGCCCATTATCGCAAGAAACTCACCCGGACTGACATCCAGGTCGATCTCCTTCAGCGCGATGATCTTCTCAGCGGGAAGCTCATATACTTTCGTGAGCTTCTCGGCCCTAATAATGGCATCTCTCATGGCGTCATTCCCCGCTCCGGATTGCCTCAATCGGGCGCATGGAGGACGCGCGGAACGCGGGATAGATGCCCGCGAAGAGGCCGAGAAGGATTGCGCCAACGAGTGAGATCAGAAGCGCGGTCGGTGTGATGAGCACAATCTGGCCCTCCGGCGCGTACGGGAGAAGGCTCTTCACGATGCGTTCAACGACTTTCCCGCCGAGAAGGGCGCCGATATCGCCAACCAGTCCGCCCAGCGCGCACATGATGACCGTCTCCATCCAGATCAGGCGAAAGATGTCGAGCTTGGATGCGCCGATGGCTTTCATGACTCCGATCTCCTGGGTTCGCTCGAACACCGACATCAAGATTGTGTTCACTACGCCGATGGCCGCTACGAAAACCGCGATTACGGCGACGGAGGTTACGAGGATCTTGGCGCTTGAGACGAGGTTGAGCAATGTGCCCTTGACCTGAGCCATGCTGATCACCTGAGTTCCGGGAACCGCATACATATCCTCCTCAAACTGCCCGAGCTCTTCGATATTCTTGAGCTTTATGCCGATGCCGCTGATCTTGTCCTTTAGAGCAAAGATCGTCTGAGCGCTCTTGAGCGGGAGGAAGATCACGCCGTCGTCCTGCGTTCCTGTCCGCTCGAAGACGCCGACCACGGTGAGGATCTTCTCGATACCGGGGATGAATATCTTGTTGCCCACAGAGCGCTGCTCCAGCTCGGCCGCCTCGAATCCCATGATGACCTCGTCGGCGTCATCCCTCGTGAACCACGCGCCCGATTTGAATTTGGTCCAGGGCTTGAGCTCCAGATACGACTTCTGGATACCTATGTACATCGCGAATCCACCCTGCCCTTCCAGGCGCTCTGGATCAAAGATCGTGTGGATCAGCTGAGGCGTAAGCTTGTCGATGCGCTCGTCATTGGCGATAGAGTTGAAGACGTCCTGCTCCATGTAGCGAAGCCCGCCTCCGCCCTTCAGCATTAGTGTAGCTGCTTCATAAGGGCATCCCTTGGCTGTAACGAGAATCTGATAGCCCATCTTGTCTATGTCGCTCGTCAACGCCTTCTTGTAGCCCTCGCTGAAGCCGAGCAGACTGACGAGCACGGCCACCGCAATCGCGACGCCGCCGATCGTAAAAGAAGACCGGAGCTTTCGGCGCTTTAGGTTCTTGTAAGCTATCATTAAGAGTTTCATTCTATTTCAACGCCTTTCCCGATTATCATGGTCCTTTCTGGGCGCTTAAGGACCTTCCCCTCAACGGTAACCCTTGACCCCACTTTCTGTGGGAGGACGATACCCGATGGGCCCAGATCAACGTATGTAACTCCCGTCTCATCCTTGACGTCCAGCCAATGGCCGCCGGGGCATTCTCGAGTTATCTGACCCTCTATCTTCACTGTCTTGCCGGCGAAGTCGTCCGGCCGGGCGAGAATGTCGCCGACCTTGGTGGTCTCAACAATCGTGATCTCCGCGCCAAACTTCTCACCGCCGCCCCCACAGCCGGAAAGGGCAGCAACCAGCAAGCTCATTAACGCCCATACGACTATCTTATTCTTTAGTTCCATTTTTCTTCTCCTTCTGTATCCCCTGGGATTCACTGTTAGTTGTACTTAAGTTGAAGATGTTGTGCAGTATCAAGTTCTTTTTTACGCCTCTGAGCGTTGCGAGAAAATCATTGCGACTCTTCTTGCTGGGGTCCTTGATCGCTTCCACCTTGTCCGCAGGGCGTGCGCCTTCCTGTATCGCGTCGTGATGGACAAAGTCCGAAAGCGACAGACCCACGAACTGGCCCGCAAATGCCTTGTCCCTGAAACTTCGCGACTCGGGCGATGAGATCTTCTGGTAATACATGTTCACGATCTGGCCATCGAGGTTTGTCGCCAGGATTATTTGCATGCCCCCGAACATACCTTTCTCATTTACTCCGTGAACGTATCCGATCACATCTTTGCCCATTAGCACCATATAGTACGCGTATCCCACGTCAATCGCCTCATACACAGGATCGAGCTTGTCTCCCAGTTTCGCCTCGACTTGCTTCAGAAGCGGCTGTCCGCCTCGTTCGGCGATTGTTATGAACTGGGTTCGATAGCCAGTCGATTTCGGGAAAATCCGTTTGATGTCGCGGTCCGGGTCATTTAGTGAGCAGCCTACTGCGGCATGAAGCTCTACTCCCTGCAAGAGAAACAGAGCTAACACTAATGTCGAGATACCTGCGATTGTCTTGCTTGTCATTTTTCTCTCCTAGAAAGGTGCAAAATAGTACATCTGCAAGAACACTTGCTCCTCTTGCATGTCGTTATTGGACAGACTATCGGTGGACCACGCCGCTCGAAGGGCGAGGTCAGAATTGACCTGGTATTCCAGACCGGCGGACAGCAGGACGCTTTCGGTATATCTCTCAGAGAGATCGTGGTCCCAGAAGCTGCCCTGCAGCTGGATTTTGAGTTCTTGAATCTCGGGAACGGTATAGTCAACCTCGATTAGCGCCCCCACAACCTCTATCCCGTCATTCTCGCCATAGACGCTCTCGCCCTTGAACAGATAAGAGCCAAAGAGGTATTGAGCGTCCATGCCGACCCTCTTTTTGAGAACCGCGCCGTCTTGAGCGAGTTCAGGCCGGGGGATCGTGCCCATGCCCTTCGCTTTCAAGGTCTCGCCATAGAGCAAGCTCAATCCGTATTGGAGGTCACTGTCGGCGGGTGTGCCAATGCGAGCAGTGAACAAGCAGCTTGAATCTCTCCGGCGGATACTCATCCCAGAGCCTATCTGTGCGGCGAGCTGGTAGTCATAGTCGCCGAGGAATCCCGAAAAGCCCACGCCCCAGTCGTTTTTGAAGCCGATGTTCATTGGGGCCAGCGTCTGAAGAATAGTGCCATGCGTGTCAACGAGCGGCTCCAGCCCAAACGCTGGAGCGAAATGGCCTGCTCTGAGCTTCTTTCCCAGGCCTATCTTATATTCTGCCCAAGCGTTGTGGACCTCGATTGCCCATGCGTCTTTACGGGGATCAGTTGAATCGTATGCGAGCCGAACCTGAAAGTCGCACGTCAAATAATCGCCGTATTCGTTCGAGAATCTGCGGAAGTATTCCAAGCCGAGCGCGTTCTTCTGCGACATGCTCTTTCCAAGCCACCGTTCGGTCGATGAATATCCCCCAATAAAATTCACTTCTGCGTAAAGGGAATCAGTGGCGGCCAGACAAGGCACTGTGGTGAGAATTACTGTCAACACCGCAAGGAGTCCTGTTTTCGTAGCGAGATGAAATCCACCATTGTGGTAGATTATACGCACAAAAAAAGCCCAGCTACACACCACACTTGAATGATCCCCTCACTTCCGACCCATAAGGCATGGCACATGCTATCAAGTAACACTAGACGCCGTTATCAGACGAGGCGCGCCACTTCGGTCATCCTCGAGTTCCTTAAGTACAAACATCCTATTCCGCGATGCGGTTCCTCTCGTCGCGGGGGACATGTTTAAGAAACAGTCGCCATTGAGTATGTCACCCTGCTGGCGACGGAGCCAGAGAAGTCGGTTTTGGATGTCCCTGTTGTTGGGGGCGATCTGCTGGGCCTTGAGAAGCTGCTCCTCGGCAGCGCTCAACCTTCCCTGGCTGGTGTAAATGTCCGCCAACGCTGCGCGATACGAGGCATGGTTTGGCGCAAGCTGGACCGCGCGCAATAAAAAGGCCTCAGCGCGGGTGGCGTCGCCAGCGAGAAAGTAGGCTGTGCCAATGTTCGAGATCGCCGGCGGGTAGTC
>DATLAJ010000052.1 GCA_035527515.1 bacterium | reverse complement strand
CGACACGATCGCCTCGTTCATCAGTTCTACCGCCCTGGCGCTGACACGTTTGGCTCCGGGATGGGCGTTGAAGACGACGGAATTGCCTGCCGCTATCATGCTGATCCCGTTGTTGATCACTGTCTCGGAGGGGTTGGTCGATGGCGTGATCGCGCAGATGACGCCGAACGGGGCGAGCTCCTCGATAGTAAGGCCGCGATCGCCCGAGAACGCCCTTGTCTCGATGTCCTCAACGCCGGGCGTCTTTTTTATCGCAAGCAGGTTTTTCTGAACCTTGTCCGGGACGTTCCCCATGCCCGTTTCGCTGACCGCGAGCTCGGAAAGCTCCTGCACGTGATCGGTGCAGACCGCTCGTATGGAGGCAACGATCTCCTTCCGCGTCTCCAGGGGAAGCGTTACCAGTACCAGCTGCGACTTTGTGGCCGCAGCGACCGCCTCGTCCACCGAGGCAAACGCCGGCCCCGATGCGGGCACCAGGGGTGCGGAGTGCTCCGGCACAGCCCTTGCGGTCCGGCCCTGGCCTAGCTCGGCCAGCGTCTCTCTGACAAGCCTCGCAATCTGCTCTTCGTCAATACTCACCGCTCACCCTCCTTGATTGAAGTTGCAAACAAGTTTCCCGCAAAGCGTCCGGCTTTTCAAGTAGCGAGCCCCCCAAACACTTGATTGAACATAGGACAATCACATTGAGATGGCCTCGGGCTCGACGAGGGTCTGTGTGGAGTGCGGCGGCTTGGCTTTTTTGCCCACATAGGAAAGTGTCCACAGATTACGCAGATTTCACAGATTGAAATGGCGCACCCTCCAACCGAACAACCGGCCCACGAAAAACACGAAGGAACACCAAGTCTCTGCCGCGCGTTCGTCACTAAGCGCGTCGCCTACTGGCCAGCCAAAGCGGGGTCGAGCCGCCGCAGTCCCAAAGGGTCCCCGCACACCTGCGTCAATCTGATTCTTTCGGGGCGTGTGCTACTTGCACAAGCGCGAGGCAGCCCGTATCATGCTGGCATGGGGATCGATAGGCGAGGGTACGATATGCTGTTGGACCAGGTTGGCTCTTTCGGGGCTATTGTGAAAGCTATGGGCGACGGCGAGTCCAACCTGCTCTTTGTTTCGGACGATTTCGGCGCTTTAGAGCTTCTGTGGCGAGGGCTGCGCAGCAGGACGCCCGAGATGCCAGTTGCTGGTGTGTTCGTCGATTTTGGCCGGGCGGCGCTCTCGCCCACTCTGCTATTGAGCGGGATTGCCCACGCAGTTGATGAGGCATTTGGCGGGGAACAAGCCAGCGCAGATGAGGCGCCAGCGTGGCTGACACCTCCGTCCGCTGAGAGGGCCAGACAAGCGCGCCCGCGGCTTCGCGCAGAATTGAGCGAAGTCCTTGACGGGTTTGTCGCGAAGTCGTCCGAGGAACGGCGGCGCCCTGTCCTTCTGCTCAAAGATGTGTGCTCTTTGAGAGCGCTAAAGAGCTACAAGGGGGTGGGTGACCCATTCCAGGCACTGGGCGAGGCGCTTAGAAAATTCCCAACGATACAGCTCGTCGCCCTTCAATATGGGCTCGGCCCTGCCGCTGTGTTCGAGACCGCGGGGGCCTTTCTTCACCGGGAGAGCACCGACACCAAAGTTATGCCGAGGCTCTCAGCAGATGAGGTCTCGACAATCGCCTCACACATCCTTGGCGATGTGCCTTCTGAAGAAGCGTCTGGTGCGCTCTGTTCGCTGTGCGACGGTCGGCTCTCGCACTTGATCGCGTTTTGCAGCCTTTTGGTAGCCAAACGCGTGCCGCTCCATGAGGAGCAGCTCGTTGACGCGATGGCCGAGTCGCTGCCCGACCCGGTGTCGGCGCTTTCGCTCATCGTGAGGTCGCGGATGAGAGATGCGATCTCGAGTGTTCGCGGCGATACGGTGCTGAGGCACATCTTGAGAGTGATGTCGTTTGATTCGGGGATGACCGCGTCCGAGGTTGCGTTGCGGATTGGGCGGAGCGTGCCGGCGGCATGCGACTATTTAAGCTGCCTCTTGCGTTCGCTTCTGCTTGAAAAGCTGGGCTCGAGATACATGTTTGGCGATCGGTTGCTGAGACTTTGGGTGAAGCTCGATACACTTGGGATCGGTGGGACGAGCGGTGTGCCGCGTGAGCTTTTGCGGCGCATGGTTCGCGAAGAGCTGCTCGAGCAGAGGTGGGAGGGCGAGCCGGCCGCCGTGGAGGTGAAGAGTGGAGAGCTAGAGCCGCCTGAGGCTGAGGAGCGCATCGAGGTCGTCGTGAAGCGCAGGGATGAAGACTTCCTTGAGTTTGATTAAGCAAACATCAGAATGTTGTCGCAGGGCGGACGGAGACGAGAAAGTTAAGGTTGTGAGCAGCGTGCTCGGACGCGCCTCAGAGGTTGTGGCGGGGTATTTCATGTCGAAAGATATGTTGAATACAGTTCATGATGATGATAATATGGTTGGGCGGCCGGTGCTCGGGATAGTTGCGAGTCGGGACATCCCCCGGGGGCGTTATCCGAAGCTCAGGTCGCAGATCGTTTCTGCTCTTTCGTCGGTGATGAGGATGCATGACCTTGATGTTATGGTGTTGAACGATGCCTCAGCGGCTCTCAAATACAATGTGTTACAGCACTCGGATGGCATATACGCTTCTTCTTCGGCAGAGCGAGTGTGGTTCGAGGACCGGGCGATGATGGAATACCTTGATTTCCAGATGGCAGAAGAGCTTATGAGGCAAGTTAGTGGGAACGGCTGATCCAAGCGGAGCTGGAGGAATGCAAGACAGAATTGACTACTATTTTGGACAGATCGACAAGAACAACTCACTTCTGCTTAGACTTTCTGAGACGGGTCTCGACAGATTCATCGAGGACGAGTTGAGCTTCAACGCGGGGTGTTTCCTGCTCCAGAGATCAATCGGTGCCTGCATCAATCTGGGGATTCACATCATCACCACGCACGGTTTCTCCAAACCGCAGAGCTATCACGACATCTTCGATACACTTGCGTCTCAGAAAGTGATTCCGGAAGATCTGGCCGAGAGGTTGAAGGACGTCTTGTCAATCCGCAACCAGCTGGTCAATCTCGACCCTGAGCTGGACGCCCTGTCCATCTTCAACACGATCAGGCATGATCTGGCCAACATAGTGGCCTTCGAGAAGCACGTTCTCAACTGGCTTCGCCCGCCCGGCCTGGAACGCGTTAAACATGAGGACCACGACCAGAATCGCTAGCCTGAATAGAGCCCGGAAGGCCATCTAATCGGGGCATCTTTATTCAAGACAAGACATGGGCCTCGCTCAACCGCCCGCCAACCAAGAGGCTGTCCAATAAGTCGGTTTCTACGGGGATGACGCAGCGGGGTATGCCACATGTAGGGGCAGGCCTTGTGTCTGCCCGAATATATAGATGGGCGGAGACAAGCCCCGCCCCTACACAACCTCGGACCCGACTTATTGGACAGCCAACCAAGTCTAAAGGTCGAAGTATAGCGCGACCTCGTATGGATGCGTCCTGCGCGCGACTGCCTTGACGTCGTTCTCATACTTGGCGTCGAGCCAGGCGTCCAGCGTATCCTTCGAAAACACACCGCCCTCCAAAAGATACGATTGATCGGCCTTCAGCGCCTCGAGCGCCTCTTCCAGGTTCTTGGGCACGGGCATTATCTTCGCAAGCACCTCGGCTGACATCTCAGTGATGTTCGCATCAAACGGGCCAAAGCCCTCCTTGACCGGGTCTGTCTTTTGCTTGATGCCGTCCAGACCCGCCATTAGCATTGCCGCCATCGCAAGGTATGGGTTTGCCGTCGCATCGCCCGGCCTGAACTCCATGCACTTCGTCTCCGGCGTATCAGCGTAGAGCGGTATCCTGATCGCGGCGGAGCGGTTGCCGGACGAGAAGAACAGATTCGTCGGCGCCTCGTAACCAGGAACCAGCCTCTTGTAGGAGTTGGTGCTAGGACTTGTGAGGGCCAGAAGCGACCGGCCGTGTTTGAGAATGCCGCCCAAATAGTGTAGGGCCTGGTCGCTGAGGTTTGCGTAATTGCCCTTCTTGTAGAACACAGGTTTTTTCTGTTTTGTGAGATACTGATGGAAGTGCATACCGTTGCCAGCCTCGCCAAAGAACGGCTTGGGGAGAAACACTGCAACCAGGCCGGCCCTTTGGGCGACGTTACGTATGATGTATTTGCTCAGCAGAATGGTGTCCGCAGTCCGCTGCAACTTGTCGAAGAATAGCTCTATCTCGAGCTGGCCGTCTGCCCCAACCTCGTGGTGGTGGTATTTGACGCCTATCCCAGCATCCTCGATCGCGCGAACCATGCGCATCCGAACATCGAGCAGCTGGTCCTGAGGCGGCAAGGCATGATAGCCGTCCTTGGGGCCAAGCCCCATCTCACCACCCTCCTCGTTCATGGACGAGAGTGCCCTTCGGGACTCCATCGAGCGGATGCTGTAACCGGAGCCGTAGCACTCGTCATAGAACGACACAGCCGAGACAAGGTTGAACTCAAGCTCCGGCAGCCAGAAGCTCTCGTCAGCTACACCGAAACTCTCAAGATAGCTCTCCGCTTTGCTCGCAATGTGCCGAGGATCACGCTGAAATGGCTGATGAGTGTCGCAGAGAAGACAGTCGCAGATAACGCTCAGCGTTGGCTCCTCGCAGAAGGGATCGACGAACGCAGTGCTCGGGTCTGGACGGAGCAGCATGTCCCCGCGTTCCAGCCTGGCAAAGCCCGCGACGCTTGACCCATCAAAGCCAACACCCTTTCTCAAAAGCTCAACGCCTCGCTCGCTAACTGGCACCGTAACGTGGCGCCACCTGCCCACCAGATCGCAGTGCTTCAAATCGCACGAGCGAAAGTCAGCCAACAGCTTCGAAATAAGATCATCGATTGTCTGAATCTCTGCAATAAGCATTTATCTCTCCTCGCTGCAAGAACGTGCCACGTCTATACTGTTGTTCATCTCAAGCCTGCCTCTCATCAACCGAAACCGGGGACTTCTGGCTGCCACAGAATCCCGATAAACGTTTTCTACAGGCGGCAGCGGGGCAATATATTCCCGCGAA
>DATLAJ010000051.1 GCA_035527515.1 bacterium | reverse complement strand
GCTCACCGCTTCCATCACCCCACCGCCCCCGCCGGTGAGCAGATGGACGCCCTCGCGGGCAAGCCACTCACCCAACGGCTTGGCCTTCTCCTCGTGCGGCTCGGACCCCGAGCCGAGCACCCCCACGATCGGCAACCGCCTCACCTGCTCATCCATTCTTCGCGAAAACGGCGTCGTAAACCGGGCCGACAGGAAAGAGCTGGTACTCACTTGCTCGCTCCTCACTCAGGCCGACCCCATTCATCAAGGCGCGAATATCGTCCGGCGTCGCCCCGTGAGAGGGCTTCACCGGCTCGCGCAGGTAGAGCTTGCCGCCGGCTTTGAGGACCCGCGCCAATTCAGCGACAGTGTTTCTTCTCTCGCCCTCCTGTATGTCGTGCAGCGCGTTATGGATGACGATGTGATCGAACGACTCCGGATCAAGAGCGTGGGTTTCGATCCGCCCCAACAGGCACGTCGCGTTCGAGTAGCGTCGCAGCCGCTTCTCCGCGATCCGGACGAGCGGCGGGCAGATATCGACACAGGTGACCGAGCCACCGTCCTTGAGCCTGGGCGCCAGATGCATCGCAATCCCGCCGCTGCCGGCCCCGAAATCGAGGACCGCTTCGTCCCCTTGCAACTCGATCGTGTCCGCGTAGCGCCGATAGAAAAAGGGGAACAACCGCGGCACCAGCCATCCATCGACGAGCACAAACAGGAAATCGGGGTTTTCGAAGTCCATAGTAAGCTCCTTTCATACCCGTACACTAACGACCCGAAGCCCCATTCTACTTTTCCCCTTGCTTTGTATCTAGCCCTTCGGCGGCTCGTCGAACAACGAGCCCAACTCCACGGGAAGTTGCATGTTGCCAGTTACCTTGAGCACGCCGTGGAAAAGATATCGACGTCTTGCCGTGCAATGATATCTATCTCAATACCTGCCCGTTCAAAGACCTTAGTGATAACAGGAACAGAGTTGACATTCACCATTTCTGGCGTACTATCACGCACGGTTGCACAATAATCATTGTTAGCCATCAACGGGGGGATCGATGAATGAAGTCGAGGAGATTGCCAAGGCAGTTCAGGGAGTAGCCAGCCTCGGTGAGAAGTCGCTCGAAGTGTCGGAGAAGGTTGGCGGGTTCTTTGCCCGCGTCTTCAGGGATTCCATAGATGAGGTCGCTGGCATGGTCACCGACCGCCTTCGATTCGTCCGCTGGCAGCGCATGGTCTCCATGTCGGATGAGGTCACTCACATTCTGGCTGAGCGAGGCGTCGACGAGACGAGGCCTGTTCCGCCAAAGCTCGCACTACCCATTTTCGAGGAGGGGAGTCTCGAGGAGGACGAGAGCCTGCAGAAGCTCTGGAGCCAGCTACTCGCCAACGCGATGGACCCGTCGTTCAATGGCGAGCTACGATACGGCTTCATCGACATGATCAGGAACATCACGGCGGCCGAGGCGAGTATCCTCAACAAGTTCTACGGGGTTCTTGATCGCGAGGGAAAGCTGGCGGACTTGGGCCAGCTGTCCAACTACAGCCTCACCAGGGAGCAGATAGCCTCAATCGCTGGAATCGACGACGCACAGTACCAGGTCAGCATCCACAACTTGATGCGCATGCAGTGCGTCGGGCCGGCGATTCTCAAGGGCGGAGTGAAGATGGGCTCTGAACCGCTGACCATCTACAAGGGAACCGACGCGGTCGTGCTCACTCCTCTGGGGGTCAAGTTCGTTGAAGCCTGCATCGGGTGATGGCTAACCAGCGCATCGAGCGGACAGTTGCACGCTAGGATTGACATCAGCGGAAACGACCGCCGCTCATGCGCAAACCGTTGGGCAGGGAGACAAAGTCAAGATGATCACAGCGCATGACGCGATGGTTGAGGCCACCAAGCGCTTGCCCGAGTTGCTCAGTCGCGCAGAGTCGCTCTATGGGACCAGAGATATGCGGTTTACGATTGCGCACGATATTCGAATTGAATCCGACGGCCCGCGGATTTGCTTTCGGAATGATGATCTCTCGACGGTGATTGTCGTGCTTGGCCAGAACGTGATCACTCATCCGCCAAATGTTCCCTGTCAACTTGCCCATGAATGCATTCATCTTCTCAATCCGACCCAGGGCAACACCAACTTCCTAGAGGAAGGCGCTGCGGTGCACTTCCAACTGGAGGTCATTCTTGAATCCCACGGGCGGAAAGAGCATGAACTGCAGAGAAACCACCTGAACGAGGCCTACCACAGGGCCCACGAACTCTACTGTCGTCTCGTATCAATTGACGCGAGGGCACCACACGCACTACGCTCCCCGCTGAGAGGTTGGTCTGCTCTCGATTCCGCGGATATTGCCAAAGCCGTTCCGTGTTTGCCCGGCGATCTGGCTGAGCGGTTGGCAGCGCCCTGCATGCCGTGATGACGATGCAACATGGACGGGAAGGCCCAACAAGGGCGTGGAGGCGACGCTTGACAGCGCGCCTTACGGTCACGTTAGGCCGCTAGAAGTGATCCGAAATGGCGAAGCAAGGACGTCCACGAAAAGGTCAGTGCGCATACTGTGGTGAGCACGGCCACGTCACTCGCGATCACGTCGTTCCCCGTTGCCTGTTTCCGCGTCCGTTGCCCGCCGAAATGGTGACCGTCCCCGCATGCGGCGGTTGCAATTCACGGAAGGCTCGCCACGACGACTTCCTGAGGGACCTTTTGACATCTGACCTTGCCGGCGGGGAAAGCCCGATTGCTCAGAAAATCTTTCAAGAAAAGGTGCTTTCATCAAACCGCAAAGGCAAGTCCTTACTGGCGCGCATCGCCTTGGAGGAGGCACGGGAAACGCCGATCATTACCAAGGCCGGGCTCTATCTGGGAGAATGTTACGTAGTCACCTTCGATCTTGATCGCACAATCGAGATGTTCACATTCATCGTACGTGGCCTATACTATCGGTTGCGAGAGATCATCCTTCCAGCTGACTGCAAGATCGATGTGCGGCGGCTCCTCGGTAAAGATGTAGAGACGTGGTGGGGGTCTTTCGAGGAACACGGATTCAATGGCCCGTACGCCATCGGCAAAGGTGTCTTCTGGTGTGCGTACCAGTACGCGGCTAGGGATGACGCGATCTCATGCTGGATGTTGGCGTTTTACGATCGTGTTTTCTATCGTGTTGTGACAACGCCTGCGGATTTTGAATAGGAAATATGGGGACATAAACCTTATTCAAGCTGCCTCTTGAGGAATGAGGGTTATATAGTGCCGGAATTCCCAAGAGACGAGAAATAGGTATTGTGTCCCCGATTTATCACAAAATCGAGGACCGCTTCATCCCCTCGTAGGTCGATCGTGTCCGCGTAGCGGC
>DATLAJ010000050.1 GCA_035527515.1 bacterium | reverse complement strand
TCCCAGCCCTCCCAGCATTGACAGCGACGTCCACGAGTCCTCAGGCTGGCAAGCCCCGTGAAACTCAAACACCCTCCCACGAGGGACAACGCTCTCGAACCAGTCGGTAATCCACTTCTTGTTCGCAGCGAGCACCTCGTAAAGCTCCTTGGGCTGATCGGATGGGACTATTATCTTGAAGTAGCTGGCCAATGAGAGGTCGCCGATCCTGCTCGAGTTCACAACTCGATTGCTGTATCCATGCTCGGCAAGGATGTCCTCGATCGCCGTGGAGCCTCGGTCTTTTATGATCATGACCTTGCTGCCAGCAGGCATGAGTTCAGCCGAATCACCATACAGGATAACGTTCTCCAACAGGCTCGAGGCGCCATCGTCGTAAGCCTGCTCGAGCCGAATCGATGTAACGATGATCTCCGAACATTCGTAGCGCACCTCGGAGAGCAGGACCCCACCGTCGTTTTCGTCATAGATGATCGGCAGCAGGTCCCGAGACCTGCTCGTCAAGTGACCCGTGGCGTAAGTGGCAAGGGCAATTAGGTCATCGTCCGGTATTCTGCTGGGCTCTTTCTGGAAGTAGTGTTCTTCATAGGAATTGCTGTCAGACGGGTCATCGAACAGAAACTCCCGCCAGAAATACCCGTATGTCGCCTGCTGCTCGCTCGGCAGATCATCCATCTTCAGATACTCGGTGTTGATCTTGGGATGGACGATGGACCAGTAGTAATAATCCATTGGCAGCTCCTTCTCGGTTCGCTGCCCCCCGTCCTCCACGTAGTAGGCGACCGTGGTATAAAAATCCCCATCACCCTCGTCGTGCTCGACAAGCCGGACGTAGTTCAGGTGTTCAGCGTTGGAGTAGGAACGTTCCGCATTGATGACCAGCAGGTCCTCGTCGCCAGCACCCACCAAGCGGTGTAGCTCACGAGGCGCAACGTGTGCGATCGCAAACGCAATCTCGTCGATGAACCTGCTGTCGGGACACGCATGCAGTAGCTCGGCATAAACATCCGCGTCATCGCCCAGCCTACTAAACGCGTCCTGAAGGTCTTGCCTGAGCCAAACAGGTGCGGACTCAATCGCCTCCACACAGGTCTCTGACAAGTCGAGCGGGTTTTTAACCAGCGAGAACGTGCCGCTCTGGGACGTAAGCACCGGCCGCTGCCAAACGCCAAGAGCATCCCTGAGACCAACGCTTCGGCTACGATTTTGCTCCGTCTTCCTCGAGGACGTAACCGCCGCAGACCCCCTCTGAACCCTGATGCGGCTCGCTTGCCCATGCCCAGAAAGCTCCACTATCCCCTTCTGCACAACGGGTCCTACTGCTCCCGATGCGACACAAAGGCCGGTCATCAGAAACAGTATGCCAACACACGCCGCCTTCAATCTCGCTATGGTCATCGTTGTCCTCCCCGCCTTGAGTCTAGCCGTCCTATCAGTCAAGAGCATCAAGTCTGATGCCGAGAGGGGATTATCTCAAACCGAGACCTTCACGCAAGGGCATATCGACCACGCCCTGCTTGATTTCAAACCAGAACCGCTTGCCGCCTCGGCCAAGTGGGCAAGAAAGAGCTGTTCCCCGTAACAACTTCTAGGCAGAAGGCAAGCAAGATCAGGGCGACGGCAGATAGTGGTCGCCGATATCGGTAACGCCTCTGTCTGGCGCGCCATCGTGGCTGGGCGCTCCCGGAGTCAGACCTTGCAGACCACATCGGGCGTGATGTCCTCGAGCGTGCGGCAGCCGGTCAAAATCATCGAGTCTCGCAGTTCTTTTCTGATGCTATTGATGTAAAACTCAACGCCCTCTATCCCTGCCCCGAAGGCCGCAATCGCGATGGGCCTCCCAATTAGCACCGCATCTGCACCCAGTGCGAGGCACTTGAGCACATCTGCGCCAGACCTTATACCCCCATCAACTAGCACCTTGATCTTGCCCTTGACCACGGAAACGATGTCGGGTAGGATGTGCAAAGCCCCGGGCATGTTGTCGAGAACACGGCCACCGTGATTCGATACAACGATTGCAGCAGCGCCCACCTCAACAGCGGCCACAGCGTCCCAGACCGTCATGACACCCTTTATGACGAACGGCAGCTGCGTCAGCTCGATGATCTGTCGCAGCTGTCCCAACGATTTAGTTTCGACAGGTTGCTGCATCAGGTCCATCGTCAGGAAGGCCGCGGCGTCCACATCCATCCCGACCGCCAGACATCCGACGCGCGCTGAGGCCTCGAGGCGCTCCTTGATGGCCTCGAAGTCAGAGCGTGGCTTGAATATCGGCACGCCGCAGCCGCCACATTCAGCGATGGCGGACAGCCCCGCGTGGTACATTTTGGGCAGAGCACCATCCCCAACAGTGCCTAACGAGCCGGCCTTCTTGCACCCACTGACAACGATCCTGGCATACTCATCCTCGGGCAGTGCGCCTCCCATATTCAGGTTCATGCCTGTAATCGGAGCCGCGAGGACGGGACATGACAGGCTTGCTCCAAACAGCTCGCAAGACGTGTCGGCCTTCTTGACATCGTGTATCGACCGGACGTTGATTTTATACTGCTCAAGCGCCTCGATGTTCGCCCTGAACGAGGCGCCGGTGCCGACGGCACCCATGCCGGGGACCCCGGCGGGGCAGTCCCCACCATCACAGACATCGCACACTCTACAGACCAGACCGAAGAGATTTCTGGCGTTGTCGCGGAGGATTCTGTGCGTGAGCTTGACCGGCTTTCCGATCTCGATGGTGATCATCTCGCGGGCCTGGTCATTGAGCCGCACGGCCTCCTCTCGGGTTTCTGCGACGGTGATCACGTTCATTGGTTTGTCGAGGTTGCACGCGGGCTGGTGGACGTAATCTCCGGGCCGGATATGGGCAACCACGTCGGCCACGCCCTCTGCTTTCTGGGCAGCGTCGATCCCTGTAATCCCTCTGACTTGGCCCGGCTCGCAGAACACAGCTCGCTCGACAGCAGCTTTCTTGAACTTGGGTTTTGTCTCAGTGGGCGGCATCCCCAGCGCTATCTCAAGCGCCGCCTTGATGCTGCTGATGCCTGTGGAGAGTGGGAATGTGTGGCTCGACATGAACCCGCCGGACAACCTCGAAGCAAGCTCGCCGATCATCGCGCCTTTTGACGTTACCTTTATGTCCCCCTTAGCGGCGCCTATCGTCAGCCCAAGCGCCCTTATCCCACGCGCCATCACCTCACACGCGTCGTCTATCATCTCTTCAGGCAGAGCACTCGGCATAGTGTGCCCAATCTCGACGAAAAACGGCGCAAAGCCTATCACTCTGTCGGCGATCCCGACGAATACGATGCTGCCGTCCCAGATCAGAGCGTCGATAGAGAGCTCCGGGCCATCCATGAACTCCTCGATAATCAACTCACCTGAGGGCGAGGCCTCTTTTGCCCGATGGAACGCCTCGGGGACGTTCTCCCTGGAATCGACGCGCATGACGCCCCTCGCGCCCATGTTGTCGGACGGCTTCATAACAAGCGGCCAAGAACCAAGCTCCGCTGCGGCCTGGAACGCCTCCTGCAACGTCCAAACGCCTCTGAAGTTGGGCGACGGGACGTTGAACTCCTGAAACCGGCGCCTCATCTTGATCTTGTTTGTTGACGCCTCGGCGTCCTCGAATTTGTTGCCGGGAAGGTTAAGCGCGTTTGCAACAGCAGCCACCGTTCTTGAGGCGTCCGTCCCAACAGTGATGACGCCCTCGATCTTGCGGTGTGTGGCGTAGCTGCGAGCGGCCCGGACAGTTCCATCGATGTCGCGTGTGCTGACGATAACCGGGATGTCGGCGTATTTCATCCCAATCGCGCGAGGGTTCATGTCCGCCACCATTGTGATTAGGCCCATCTGCTTGGCGATCTGGATAGCAGGCAGCTGAAGAATGCCAGCTCCAATTATCATTATGGTCTTGGGTCCCATTGTGCCCTCCCTATAAACTTGTTTCAGAAAGCCGCCTTGCCGCCTCACGAACGCGCTCGGTAGGAAGCGTGAGTGAGAACCGGACAAAGCCCTCGCCGTGCGAACCAAAAGCGATGCCCGGCGCCACAAGTATCGCACATTCTGACAGGAGCTGCTCAGCAAACCCACCCGAACCCAAGCCGCCCGGGACCTTGGCCCAAACGTAGAAGGTCGCGCGAGACCGTTGAGCTTCGAGCCCGGCCTTCCCAAGCGCAGGAATAAGTATCTCCCGCCGTTGGCGATAGACAGCGCAAGTCGCCGCTGGGAACTGCTCGCAATGCCTGATGGCCTCGATTGCGGCTGCCTGAATCGGCACAAACACACCCGAATCGAGATTACTCTTGACCTCCCCGAGCGCGGCTATCAGCTTCCTGTCGCCGGCCGCAAGCGCTATCCGCCAGCCGGTCATGTTGAACGTCTTGGAGAAAGAAAAGAACTCTATGATGTTGGTCTTGTCCTCGCTAGTGGCCAGCAAGCACGGTTGTGACTGCCCCTCCAGCACCATGTCGATATACGCCGCATCGTGGCACACTGCTATGTCGTTGGCTCTCGCAAAACCAACGACCTCGTTCAAAAAGGCCGGCGTCGCGGTGGCGCCGGTAGGGTTATTCGGGTAGTTCAAAAACATCAGGCTTGCGCTCTCGGCGATCCGCTGAGGAATAGCTGAAAGGTCGGGAACATAACCTCGCTCGCCAAGTAGAGGCATCGCGAACGGCTCGCCGCCGGCAAGAACTGCCGAGGCGCGGTAAACAGGATACCCCGGGTCGGGATACAAGACCACGTCGCCCGGATTCACCACCGCGAGGCAAAGGTGCGCCAGACCCTCTTTGGAGCCGATCAGCGCCAGAGCCTCTGTGTCAGGATCGATGCTGACACCGTGCCTTCTGCGCAGCCAATCTGCACACGCCTCGCGAAACTCACTCGTCCCAGAATATGGCGGATAGCGATGATACTTGCTCCGCCGCGCCGCCTCGCATAGTGCCTCGACCGCCTCGTTCGGGCTCGGCAGATCGGGGTCCCCGATGCCCATGTCGATGATATCGACGCCCGCCGCCACCGCCTCAGCCTTCTTCGCGTCAAGCCGAGCAAACAGGTAAGGCGGCAGCAGATTCAGCCGGCTGGACTTACTTGGCAATGCGCACTCTCCACAAACTTGAGCAACAGAAGCGAAACGAGCGGCCATAAGGTAGCCGACAGACTGCGAAATGTCAAACCATAAGTCCGAGGAGTTTCCCCATTCTGTTTTGGAGTGGTTCAGGGCGCCGCTTCTGTTTCAGGGGGGACACCGGCTGCGAATCCCGGCAAGGGGATTAACGTGAGTAGCCGTAGGTGAAACCTACGGATCAGGAGCGGACAGAGAATAGCACCTCAGCCCTGAAAGGGCTGAACATAACCCTTTGGAGCGGCATCTATTAGCTTCCCATCAAGATGCCCAAAGGTGTTGGGATTCTCATCAAAGCGACCCACTACCCAGAACTTAGACAGCTGAGATTGCCTCTTGGGTTAACCCCGTCAGGATACTGCTGTTCATTCCGCCGAGAAATGAGCTTTCTCCGGCTACTGTGCAGAGAACATCCCCGAGGTTACATGCGTAGAGTTAGAGGCGAGTTCGAGCGGTCGGCCGACGAGGCAAACGAGACTTGAGCCGAAGCTGTCAGCCTGCGCCCCCATCACTCGTAGCGCAGCGCCTCGATGGGATCGAGCAGCGCGGCGCGACGAGCGGGATAGAAGCCGAAGAAGATACCAACCGCCGCTGAGAATGACAGGGCAAGAACAACGCTGGACGCTGTGATCACGGTTCCGAACTCCGACAGATTCGCAATGGCCTTTGCGCCGCCGACTCCTACGAGCACGCCGAGCAGGCCGCCAAGGCCGCTCATCACGATCGCCTCGAGCAAGAACTGGGTGAGGATGTCTCTGTCCTTGGCGCCAATGGCCTTCCTAACGCCGATCTCCCGAGTTCGCTCGGTAACTGTCACAAGCATGATGTTCATGATGCCAATACCTCCCACCAGAAGAGAGATGCCCGCCACTGCACCCAGGAGGATAGTGAAAGTCTGCGTGACGTCGGAAGCGGCCTCAGCCATCTCTGCGAGGTTGCGGATGTGAAAGTCGTCGTCCGCCTCAGATTGGATGCGATGGCGGCGCCTCAGGACCCCGCTGGCTTGGGTCTCGACCTGCGTGTGGTCTGCCCCCTCTACGGCTTGAAGATCGATCTCCCTGAGATAATTAACGCCAAGAAGCTGCTTCATCGCCGTTGTGTAAGGAATGATGGCCTGGTCGTCCGGGTTGAACCAGCCCTGATCGCCCTTGGCCTTCAGGACACCTACAACCTTGAAGTTTATGCCGTCGATCTTGACCGTCTCCTCAAGGGGATCGCTGTTCTCAAAAAGGTTCTCCACTGTCGTCGGGCCAAGAACGACCACGCGCGCCGAGCGCTCAACCTCCGACTCCGTGAAAGGCCGGCCCCGCTCGACCTCGAAATTACGGATGGGAAAATACGTGATGGACGTGCCGGTGACGCTTAAGCGTGAGTTGTTATTGTAGTATTTGAGCTGAGCACTGCCCTGGACGACAGGGGCAATAATCTCGACGGTCGGCACCTCCTCCAGCACTGCCAGTGCGTCATTCAGCGTAAGGTTCTGGCCCGCGGCGGTCCTCACGCCCCGATGGCCCCCCTGCCCCGGCCTCACGATCAACAGATTGGCCCCCATCGACGAGATGCGGTCCATTACGCGCTTTTGGGCGCCTGCCCCAAGCGCAAGCATCGATATGACCGCAGCCACGCCGATAATGATCCCGAGCATGGCAAGAATGGAGCGAAGCTTGTTGGACAACAGGCTTTTTGTCGCTACCTTAACAATAGTCCAGAAAAGCATGTCTATTCCCCTCCTGTCCGCACAGGCTCCGAATCTCTGATCTGTCCATCCCGAATGTGAATCTGCCGTGAACAGTGAGCGGCCACCTCGGCATCGTGCGTCACGACGATGATCGTTCGCCCCTGATCGTTCAGCTCTCTGAAAAGCGTCATGATCTCCTCGCCCGTCTTTGTATCCAGATTGCCTGTTGGCTCGTCCGCCAGAATGATAGCCGGATCGGTCACAACCGCACGGGCCACCGCGACTCGCTGGCGCTCTCCCCCGGACAGCTGATTCGGCTCGTGGTCCATCCGGTCCGAAAGGCCAACGATTTTCAAAGCCTCCTCAGCGCGCCCTCTGGCCTCCCGATGTCCAGCATAAAGCAGCGGCAGCTCAACGTTCTCCAAGGCAGTGATCCGTGGCAGAAGGTTGAAGGTCTGAAATACGAACCCGATCTTGCGATTACGGACCTGCGCCAGAGCGTTTTTTGAGAGCCGCGAGACGTTCTCGCCGTCGAGCACATATCGCCCTGAATCGGGTCGATCGAGGCAGCCTAGGAGGTGCATCAGCGTCGATTTGCCGCTTCCCGAAGGGCCCATGATCGCCACCTTCTCGCCTGGCTCGACCCCAAAGCTCACGTTGTCCAGAACTCTTATCGTGCTGCCGCCAAGCGAATACGTTTTGGTCATCGATTCAACTTCAATGATCATCGCCTCCGGCCTCCCATCGGTATCATCGAAGGCGTTGGGGGACGATGCGACTGCTCGGCCTGCTGGCGGGCCCACTTGCTCTGCATCTGCCCCTTTAACTGCAAGACCTCTTCGCCCTCTTTCAGACCGCTGAGAATCTCAGTCCGGACGCCATCGTCTATTCCGACCTCGACCCCCCGTCTCTCAGGCTCCTGGCCATCGCTTGGCACCAAGACGAACGTCTTCCCGTTTCTCCTATATACCGCATCAGAGGGGACCAAAAGCGCGTTTTCGCTCTCGGCCGCAATGATCACTACGTTAGCGGTCATCTCCGGCTTCAGATTCTCCTTGTCCTCTGAAAGCACCTCAATCTTGACGTCAAACGTAACGACGTTGGAC
>DATLAJ010000049.1 GCA_035527515.1 bacterium | reverse complement strand
AGCCTCTTTTTCACTATCTTCCAGACCTTCATGAGCGGGCCGTCAAGGGATGGGCACCCGTCAGCCTACTTCGGCGAATACCCGCAAGACTTCTTCGACTTCATCGTCATTGATGAGTGCCATCGCGGCGGCGCGAACGATGAGGGCAACTGGCGCGGCATTCTCGACTACTTCTCCCCGGCAGTGCAGCTTGGCCTCACCGCCACGCCCAGGCGCGAGGAGAATGCCAACACCTACGCCTACTTCGGCGAGCCCGTGTACGTCTATTCGCTGAAGGACGGCATCAATGATGGTTTCCTGACGCCATTTCGAGTGCGGGAAATCTCCACGACACTCGACGAGTATGTCTACACCCCAGATGACAAGCTGGTCGAAGGAGAGATCGAGACCGGCAAACGCTACACGCAACCTGACTTCAACAAGATAATCGAGATCAAGGAACGCGAAGTGTACCGAGTGAAGCTGTTCATGGATCAGATCGACCAGCGTGAAAAGACGCTGGTGTTCTGTGCCACGCAAGACCACGCATTGGCGGTGCGCGACCTCATCAATCAGATGAAGACGAGCAGGGACCCGAACTACTGCCAGCGAGTGACGGCCAACGATGGGGCACTTGGAGAGCAGCACCTGCGTGATTTCCAAGACAACGAGAAGATCATCCCCACGATCCTCACGACGTCACAGAAACTCTCTACTGGCGTCGATGCCCGCAACATCCGCAACATCGTGCTAATGCGCCCGATCAACTCCATGATCGAGTTCAAGCAGATCATCGGACGCGGCACGCGGCTTTACGATGGCAAGGACTACTTCACGATCTACGACTTCGTGGAGGCGCACCACAAGTTCAACGAGCCCGAATGGGACGGCGATCCCGTCGAGCCCGAGCGGAAAGAGCCAGGACAGCGAACGCCCAGCATACCAAATCCTCCAGGTCCAGGACCCGAACCTGAGCCGCGCCCCCAGAAGATCAAGGTTGAACTCGCCGACGGTAAGGCTCGCACTATCCAGCACATGATATGCACGACCTTCTGGCATTCCGATGGCACGCCCATGTCCGCCCAGCAGTTCATGGAACTGCTCTTCGGCAAACTGCCGGAGTTCTTCAAAGACGAGGCCGAGCTGCGCATGATCTGGAGTGCTCCCGACACACGTAAAAAGCTATTGCAGGGGCTCAGCGAGAAAGGATTTGGGCGCGACCAGTTGGCCGAGATGCAGAAGATCATTGATGCCGAGAGAAGCGATCTGTTCGACGTGCTGGAATATGTTGCTTATGCCATACCGCCATTGACCCGCGAGGCGCGAGCAGCGATGGCCAAGGTCGTGATTGATGCGCGCTTCAATACCAATCAGCGGGCCTTCCTCGATTTCGTTTTGTCACATTACGTGAGCGTCGGCGTCGATGAACTCGATCAGGAAAAGCTCACCCCGCTGCTCCATCTTAAATACCATGGCTCCATTGCCGATGCCGTGGCCAATCTCGGAAGGCCCGAGGAGATCGGGAGGGTCTTCACTGGCTTCCAGCGGTTCCTGTATCAGCAGGCGGCGTGAGCGCGTGGCAATCGACGGCTAGGGTCGGCGATGCTTGGGCGTTGTGAGGTCGTTGAGGCAGATGCGCCAGGGGTGAAGGTAATCGTTCGCTTGAGGGGAGGTAGCCGGAGAGAGTTCGCGGCTCGCGCACCGATGATCCGGCCCCTGTGATGCAGCCTGGTCTCCGCGCTCTGTAGGCAGTCACAAGCGGCGGTTGTTTATGAGCCGCGCAGCATTGGCGCGGGGCTCGCCAGTAGGCGAGACATATGCCGAAAATTTTAGTGGGTGAAGGCGCCTTAGTTAGGGAACGATACTGTGCAACGGCTACCAGGAATGGGCGGCTCGTTCCGAAAAGCACGGATCATCCCAGGATGACCAGATGCGTCCAATGCGGCGGAGAGGCAACCTTCATGGCTGTCAGTAGCTAAGAATACAAAATGACGACGGTCGTCGTGACACTTGCGGATCAATCGAGATGCTATGTGCCGGGCCTCTGAAATGTACCGTGGAATGAGGCTTAAGCGAGTGGGGTCGAGTGGCTGTTGCAAGTCGTCTGCGGTTCCTCCGTTCTCCAAAATTTGGAGAGAGTACGCGATGAGCTGTGGGCATATGTAGCAAAGCCCTGTCGGCTTGTACCACATCGGAAACCACCGCACCGGTCGCGTGAGGTCGTCAAAATTATTATCGACGATATAAGAGAGGATGTAGCCGCGTGTGCGGACGGCTTCAAAAAACGAGCCGGCACTTGCCAGCAGATAAGTTTCGAGGGCGTGGTCCCAATATGAGAGACGATCCACTGCCTTGTATAAATCGTCCGCGACGCAATTTGCGGCTCTCGTAAGGTCTACATCAGACAAGGCACTTACGTGTCGAGCAATCGCGGCGCGGATCAGTGCCACTTGGCCATCCCTCTGCGACGGTGGGACGGCGTCAAGCACGCGTGACAGCCGGTCGATGGCTTGGACCTGTTCATCCCATTAATCGGTAATGCGGGGATGCATCCAGTTCTGCATGACGCCAACTCCATGTCTGCTGACAACCAGTTTTTGTTCCATTGATATGTATTTTTTTGAGCGTTTGCGGTGCTTCATTGCTGCGAGGTCAACCCACTACGCCCATCCTTGGATGACGTTTTTCCCGGACTCCTTCCCAGATTAAGCAGGGCTCGCGCGGCCATCTCCCGCGTCTCTAGCGTAGCGTTAGGCAAGGTAGTCTCAAGAGCTTGAAGCTCGTGTGCCGTGAGGGCGAGGATCGGGCTGGGGGTGCGGACTATTTGCTTGTTGGCGATCTTCTGTAGGACCTCTTCCCACTCGCGGCTGCGCTTCCAACGAGCGATCACGTCGACGGTGGCGCCAACCTCGTTGGCAAGCTTGGCATCTGTGGCTCGGGTAAAGTACCAAAGCATCGCTGCGTAGCGAATTGCCGGTAGCTCGGGTGACTTTTCAGGTTTTTCTGTATTTTCTTGGGTCATCGTTCCCCCTCCTTTTTCACTAGCGTCGATCAGGCCCCATGCGGCGAGCAATCAGC
>DATLAJ010000048.1 GCA_035527515.1 bacterium | reverse complement strand
CAACGCTGCGCGATACGAGGCATGGTTTGGCGCAAGCTGGACCGCGCGCAATAAAAAGGCCTCAGCGCGGGTGGCGTCGCCAGCGAGAAAGTAGGCTGTGCCAATGTTCGAGATCGCCGGCGGGTAGTCGGGGAAGCGATTGAGGATTGCCTCGAACTCCCGCCTCGCCGCAGCGAACTTCCCCTTTTGAACGAAGATGGCGCCCATCTTGGCAACAGTGAGAAGCCATTTGGCCGATTGTGAGTCGATCATACGTGCCGCCAGCGCCGATGGCGTGGCTGCATCGTTGCAGTCCTCGTAGCTGTGAATAAAATATCCGCTCTCGAATCAGATCGGCAAGAATGTGCTTCACATACCTTTTGTCTCGCCTGTCAAAAAGGCATCTGCAGACCGTTTCTGCAAGCCCACGCAGTCTATCGAGCTCGCCCAGCAGAACCCAGCCACAGTCGCTTGTCGTCCCGCCTCCATCAAAGCCGACCTCGACAGGCTTCTTGCGCTTGACCTTTGACTCACGCTTTCTGATACACTATCTCATCGTGCGGTTTTCTTTGTTATCGCTCATAATAAACGTATGAAAGCCACGGTAACACGCGTCGCTCAGAAGCCCCCGTATTTGTACATTGCTCGAGATAAGGAAAACAAGGGAGGATATTGAGAATGAAACGGAGATCACCTTTTTTGTGGTCAATGTGCACGGTGCTCGTGTTGACGTGCTGTCTATCCGTTGTTGCGGACGAGGTGCACCTTGTGAATGGTGACCGCATCACGGGCGAGGTTAAGAATATGGAGAAGGGCACCTTGCTGCTTATGATCGCCTATGCTGGTGAGGTTAAGGTGAACTGGGCCGACGTGAGCTGCTTGACGACGAGCCGTTCGCACAAATTCGTGCTGAATGATGGCCAGGTCCTTTTCGGGCAGGCCATCTGCTCAACAGCCGGGACGGTGAAGATCGTTGGCGACATCGTCGGTGAGTCGCTTCCGATACCTGTCTCGAACGTCGCCGCAATCAATCCCTCGCCGCCTGCTCCAGCGGTGAAATACACGGGTAGCCTTGCTGCGGGATACAGCCAGACCGACGGGAACACCGAGACGATCGCAGCAAACGCCTCGGCGCGGTTTGTGGCGAGGTCAAAGCGACAGAGGTTTACGCTCAAAGGTAAGTTCAACTATGGTGAGACCGACCGGGTTATGACTTCGCGCAACGCCGCGGGCAGCTTGAAATACGATTTCTTCGTCACGAAGCGGTTTTATGCCTATACGCATTCGCTCTTCGAGCGCGATGACTTCGCTGATCTCAGGCTGCGGAGCACACTCGGCGCAGGCGCCGGCTATCAGGTGATCGACACTGAGCGTGCCTCATTCTCGCTCGAAGCTGGGCCGTCATACTTGAATAACGATTTCGAGACGGCATCGGATGAGAACTACGTGGCTGGACGTTGGGGTGTTGACTTCAGCCTGAAGATAATCCCTGACCGGATGCGGGTCTTCCACAGCCATGAAGGTTATTACAGCTTTGACGACCAATCGGTCTATATCACTAGCGAGACAGGACTGCGTCTGACCATCGTTGACAACTTTTTCGCCCACGCGGGCGTGGATTACGCCTACGATAGCAGCCCAGTCGAGGGCAGCGAGAGATACGACGTGACCTATAAATTCGGTTTGGGTTACGAGTTCGAGCTGTAGGTCGAACAGACCAGGTAAAGGAATCGGGACTCGTCATACAACCAAAGAATGAGGGAGGGGAATGTCTGATTTCAGCAACGTTCCAACAATGATTAAGGAGTATTTGGCAGTCTATGGCCTGAAGATTATCGGCGCCGGGGCAATCCTGATCTTGGGTTGGTGGGCCGCGAAGATAGTGCGGAAAATCGTCAGGCGCCTGATGGTCAGAGGCAAGGTCGATGAGACGCTCATCCGTTTCGTCACGAATCTCATCTATGTGGCACTTCTAGCCTTTGTGATCGTCGCAGCGCTCGGCAAGCTGGGCATCCAGACCACATCCTTCATCGCCGTCCTGGGCGCCGCCGGCCTAGCAGTAGGCCTCGCGCTTCAGGGCTCTCTATCGAACTTCGCGGCGGGCGTCCTCATGATCATCTTCAAGCCTTTCAAGGTGGGCGATTTCATCGATGCAGCCGGGAAATCGGGCATTGTGGAATCGATCCAGATATTCACGACTAAGATAAGAACAGCCGATAACAAGCTGGTCGTAATTCCGAACGCGAAGATTACGGGCGACAGCATCGTCAACTATACTGCGAAAGAGACACGGCGTGTGGACCTGGTGATAGGTGTCAGCTATTCGGACAATCTGGACAAGGTCAAAAACGCAATCGAGGCGGTGCTGGCGGCGGACGAGCGCATCCTAAAGGACCCCGCACCGCTAGTCGGCGTTCTTGAGCTGGCGGACAGCAGCGTGAACTTCGCCGTTCGACCCTGGACCAAGACGGCAGACTACTGGGGCGTCTATTTCGACACGATCAAGGCCATCAAGGAGCGCTTTGACGCCGATGGGATCAGCATCCCGTTCCCGCAGAGGGACATTCATATCATCGGCGAGGGAGGCGTTACCGCTGGGAAAGCTGGCTAGACGAGATGCTTGGCCGGTAAGGCGACTGGGAGACGGAATCTGTATCATCCACATCATTGTAAAATTAGAAAGGTTTCTATTAACAATCGGTTCTAATGATGCTCTTCTTGCTGTTGGAGGGGCAGCGCCCAGAATCGGGAGGGTTACCGGGCGCTCTTGTCCTGCTGGCGACGCAGCCAGAGAAGTCGCTTCTGGATGTCCCTGTTTGTGGGGGAGGTCTGCTGGGCCTTGAGAAGCTGCTCCTCGGCAGCGCTCAACCTTCCCTGGCTGGCGTAAATGTCCGCCAACGCTGCGCGATACGAGGCATGGTTTGGCGCAAGCTGGACCGCGCGCAATAAAAAGGCCTCAGCGCGGGTGGCGTCGCCAGCGAGAAAGTAGGCTGTGCCAATGTTCGAGATCGCCGGCGGGTAGTC
>DATLAJ010000047.1 GCA_035527515.1 bacterium | reverse complement strand
TAGTATTCACGGTTGAAAAGGTCGCGGGATGCAAGCCCGGAAGGCTTCGCCGCAAGAAGCATAACATCGGCGATATGATAGGCGAACACGGCGATAATGACGAGGACCACTGCAACCGAGAATCTTCGCCTTGCTACCTCGCCTCGGCTCGAGGCGCCAAGCTTCACAAAAAGAGAACCTGCCCCAAACTGGGCCATCAACACAAGGGCCGGCATTATCGGCACGAAGAGCCTGTAGCTGCCCATCCAGTCCCCACCGCAATAGATGATGAATATCGACATGGCCACCAACTGCCACAGCAGGAACCAATATACCTGCCTCGACAGTCTCAACGAGGATAGGGCGCTCTTATCCGCATCCCCAATGGCGTTCACGTTGCGCCTAGGCAACTCTCTTTCTTCTGAGCTTTTCTGTGTAACTCTCGGCCTCAGCAACAATGGCACAAGGCAGAGAAGCAGCAGTGGGCCGAGGACCGTCGCAATGCCGAAGCCAAAATATCGAAGCCCATCCGCCAACTGCGCCTCGCCGCCTCCCGTGGCCTTCGCGTAGAAGGTGTTGGGGAATATGTCGCCGTAGTAGCAGTATCGCCAAGTGATGAACCCGGCGTATGGGACAAGATAGACAGCGAGCCCAGGCAGAAGGGAGCGCAGCCGACGCCTCTTACGAATGAAGTGCGTAACTGTCGTCAAGAAGGCTGCTGCGAACAGAATCGGTATCTCTGGCCGCGTGAGCGAGGCGAGTAGAAAGAATAGGCCGGCGAGAGCGTAAAGCCTTGAATGATTGGGTCCATCGTCTTTCCGGTTGAGAAGGAGGCGCAGGTTGAAATACTGTGCCAGCGCTACCAATAGCGCGCAGAAACAGGTCTCCAGCCCCCCGACCGTCCAAGCTATGAACTGCGGAGATGCGCAGAGCAAGATCGCAGATAGCATCGTCACCACAAGCGGCAAGTTGTTCCGAGGGCCGATCAGGGAAGCTGTTCTTTGGACAACCACTACACATAGCAGGCCAGAAAGCAAGCCGAGCGCCTTGGCCCAGATCAGCAATCCATGAGGGAAGCCAGCTAGGCCTGACGCGATGAGAAAGGATAGTATCTGCGCAAAGAGGAAGTTGGAGTAGCCCTCAACACGCTCGCCGGGGTTGAACACGAGGCCCTCTCCGGACGCCTCGTTTCTTGCATAGCGAAACGTGATGAATGCGTCATCGGTTGTGGCGTTCAGTAGGTGGATTGCGCAAAGGGCAAAAAAGATGAGTAACAGCACCAAAGTCATCTGCCTTAGCTGCTGGCCTATCACCCTAGAACCCTCCGCTGCACGTCTCTTGACGTTCTCCTAGCCCAAAGCCGGCACTCAAAAGCGATGTCGCAAAGCCAGCAGCTCGCAGAAGGCCCATTCGCCAACTACGCGATCCCCAGACTGCAACCACTATGGAGGCCGGACGGCTGCGGCCCGAGCCTATGCACGAGGCGCGAAGAAGTCCCGGTCCGACTCGTGCAATGTGAGGATTCTGGGTCCGTTCGGGGTGATGGCGATTGCATGCTCGAACTGTGCTGAAAGTCGCCCGTCTGCAGTTACAGCTGTCCATTGGTCCTTCTTGATTTTCAGCCTATAAGTTCCCTCGTTTATCATAGGCTCGATACAGAAGACCATCCCAACCTGAATTGGCAGCCCGTGGCCCTGTCGGCCGTAATGCGGCACCTGTGGGTCCTCGTGCAGCGACCGGCCGAGGCCGTGCCCAACGAAATCTCGGACAACCGAGAACCCATGCGACTCGACATAACTCTGAATTGCGTGCCCGATATCCCCCAGGGTGTTTCCCGGCTGTCCGGCCTCGATAGCCAACTTGAGAGACATCTTAGTTACGTCGAACAATCGTTTAGCCTTGGGTTTAGGCTTGCCGACCAAGACTGACAGAGCTGTGTCCCCGTGAAAACCGTTTTTGAACACGCCAATGTCGATCTTGAGCAGGTCTCCCGTTTTCAACCTCCGGTCGGAGGGAATGCCGTGGACGATCTCCTCATTGATGCTTGTCGTGATCGAGGCTGGGAACGGCGAGAGGCCTGCCATCGAATAGCCCTTAAACGAAGGTGTCGCGCCGTTCTCGGCGATGAGCTGCTCTGCCATTTCATCGAGCGCTTTGGTCGTGACGCCAGGCTTTGCGGCAAGGTTTAATTCGTGTAGGACCTGCGCCGCGATCTGACACGAATGCCAGAGAGCATCGATTTCTCTGGCGCTTTTGAGCTCTATCATTTCAGTCCGATGCTGGCCGCTGGACTAGTCGGTGATATCGACGAGGCGGCGATACTTGGGGTCAAAACCAACCGCCACGGATGAGCTCGGCCTCTTTCCCATTGAGTTTTTCTGAAACATCACCATGAGCCTGTCGATGGGAAACTTGCTGGCGCTGATCTCGCCAGTCGGTGAATATGGCACATGATGCAGGCTGAGTATTGTCGTCGCGTATGGCTCCACACGCAGCGAGACCGAAAGCGACACCTCAGCAAGGTCCCCGTTCTCGGACCTAACCCGCTCAACCCAGGGTGTGTTGGTTACGAGCAGAGGAGCTTTGACGCGCTTGGCAGCGTCGAGGAGGTCTCTGGCGGCCGAGCCTAACTGCGTCTCGGTCTCCATCGGCGAAGTCTTGTCCCAAGCCAGCATCCCAAGGCTATCGACAACGATTAGGCCGATCGGAACGTTCTCCGACATCATATGGCATATCTCCTGGATGTCCGAGGCGGTATAACGTGTATGGAACGGCTCCTCAATCACAACCAACTTGTCTCTATACTTAGTGAACTCCTCGACCGCGTTGAGATATTTCTGATAGTTGCTGCCTCCAGCCTCCAGCTGCTTCTCGACGATCTGCTCGTGAGGTATCTTAAACTCGCTGGAGATCAGCATGTTGAAAACGGCCATGCGAGAGTTCTCAAAGCTGAAGAACAGTATGGACTGATCGGAGCTTTTGAGAAGATGTGAAATGAGATGGATGCAGAACGTAGTCTTGCCAGCGCCGGGCAATCCGGACACAAGCGTCATCTCGCCAGGACGCAACGACATGCACTCGTCAAGCTTCGTCAATCCCGTCTTTAGCCCTGCCTTTGACGCCTCGTATGCGTCCACGACATCCCTCGGGTTGTAGAAGGACCGCATCAGCTCGTCCTCGGACACCGTCATAACCGAGACCTCTTCAAGGTCCTCAGTACTAAGCGACCAAGAGAACCCCATATCCAGATCGTCCTTGCGCTTCGTCTCTAGCTGGTCGATAACGTTGTGCATCAGATTCTCCGCGCTCTCTCCTGATGCTGTCTTCTCCAGCTGCTCCAGCACTATGCACCAGAAATGCGGGTCCCACTTGATCTTGTCGCCAACCTCATAAACGAACTCCTTGGCGTCAGCCGCAGCCAGCTCGAGGCTCGCTTTGGCCGCAGCACGTCTTGCCTCGGCGAGGCTGCCCTCCTTGGTAAGGTCGAACTTCGAGCTCAGCTCATTACCAAGCCAGCGGCCGATCGAATAGAGCCCCGAACGGCTCACCATGCACTTGTCAAAATAGTCGTACCCACGACTCTTGACCAGGTCCCTCAAGTCCTCCACACCATCGGGCAACGGCATCACGTCCGCCTTAACGCCAAGCTCGCAAATGATCGATGCGAAATCAGCCGTCAACTTCCGACCCTCAGGGGTAGTCGGGGTTGCGAAAATAAAGTGCTCCGCGCCGAGCTCGCGTAAAGACTCGAGCTTCTCTCTCGTAGGCTGAAGCCCAATCCCTAACGAGAGCATCTGCTTGAATATCTTGAATGTCCTGTTGGTCTCGTGTTGTATCGCGATCGTACCCACCTCTGAGGCCGTAAGCCAGGCGCTTCGCTCGCTAGCTATCATCGGAGTCGCCTGCTCAAACCCAAACAGTGAGACCTTCTGGAGGTCCTCAGTGAAACCTGGTATCGGCATCCTGTTTCCCGGATTCGCCGGTTCTGTACCGATGAACCCTGTGATATTGCCCAAGGCGTCACCAAAGCCATAAAGAAACGGGTATTGGGACTCGATCTCATCCGAAAATACCCCAGCCGCCTCGACAAAGTCCTTGCGAATACCCATCTTCTCAAGATGCCCTCGGATATCGCTCGCTTTCGTGTATATCCCAATGGGGAACGGCATCAGCGCCCGCTCGGTCATCCCCATCTTTCTGAAATACTCTTTCGCAGCAGTCGCCGCCGGTGAACTGCTGTGCTGAAACGACTTCGAGAAATAATGACCCAGCACGCCGAAAACCGTCAACTTCTTCCATGTGGCCTCCATCTCCTGCCAGTCGCTCTGCGAAAGCTCAAGGTCTGACAGATCAATGCCCGCGTTCTGAGCCAGAAGCGCCACGCCATCCTGGAATGAACCCGCTTTCTTTGCGGCAGTTGTCAGCCAGTTGCCGCGATACCCGCACATTCTGCAGGAGCCACCAGACCAAGCCTTTGGCATGATAAAACTCTGTCTTGCTCCCTGATGCTTAGGATTGGGGCACGTAGCATTGTACGCCGTCTCCCCCTCCTTGAAACGCTTGAGCGGCGAGATGCCCTCCGGTCCCCAAATCGCCTCGTGGGTGAGCTTCCCAAATAGCCTCTTAGTAACTGCATAATAGACGTTCACGCCGGCAGCCTTATCCATAACACATCTCCCTCGTCAAATCGCAATTATGATATACTCTCAACCGTTCAAAATATCAGAGTAGCTTTACGATATTGGCGGGGGGCTATCAAGTCAAGTGCAACGTCAGGGGCGGAGTGTCTCCGCTCCCCTAAGTGCTTTTACCAGCGAGTCTCCTCGGTCGGCTCGCACGTGCCGAGCTCACCTCAAGCCGAGAGCCTCGGCTCCCGTAGCTTCTTTTGCTGGGAGATACAACTGGTCGGCTCGCACCCGAACGGAGCTCGCCTCCGACTCCCCTCTTCTCTCTGTGTCTCTGCGTCTCTGTGGTAAGTCTTTACGGCTAACGGCCAACCACCTGTATGGTGACGGGGCAGAGGGCGATGTCGGACGCGAATGAGCCGTCGGCATTCAGGACTGCGCCGAGCCAGAGGTAGCCCCCGGGGGCGAGGCTGTCGGGGATCGTGTGTGTCGTCGAGGGCAAGTTAGGATACGAGACGCCGGACCAAAGTGTCCCCTCGACAAACGGCGTCGGGACGAAAGTCATCCACGGCCAATAGATGAGCCAGTCGAGGCTCTCCGGTCCGAAAGCGAAGTAGATCGCCCCCTCGACCTTCACGCCTCGGTTCTCATAAGACATGAAAACCTGCATCTCATCGCCGGCGGTGTATTCCGCCCGATCCGTCCTGATCGCCACCTTCGGCGGAGGCGGAGGCACGCCTTGAGGAGTCGCTGGACAACCGGATCATTCCGAAACGAGAGTACAAGCTCCGACATCGTACTTGCACGCCGAGCGAATTGAGCCTCATCCAGCTGCATAAGCCTCTTGATAAGGTTGAGATACGTGGCCATTCTAGGTCCTGCTCCTACCGTTCAATTTCGTGGCTCTGTTCTCATCAAGGTCCAACGGAATCGGATAATGAGCCCCCATGTCAACTGTCCCGGCGTCCGGAGTTGCGTCAGTTTGCGTCGTCATCCGCGAAAGGCCGGCCTCTGCCGCAGACCTGCTGCCAGCGTCGATGCAGGGGCTATCGGGATGTAGATAGTAATCACCGAAAGGCCCCGGGACGAACAGTGGGTCGGCGTGGATGTTGCCCTCGCCCTCGTCCGGGTTTTGGACGCAGCAGAACGTCACATTGCAGCCATAAAGATCATCACCGTTGTTCCAGATGATGCAGTCCGTGATCGTCGGGGAGCTCGTGTCGCAGCAAATCCCTCCACCGCCACCATAATCCGCCGAGTTGTCCAATATCGTGTTGCCTTGGATTATCGACCTACTCTCATTGGAGAATATGCCGCCACCGTGGCCCACAACAGAATTGCCCGAAATCACGTTGTTTGAAATCGTCGGCGAACTCCTCAAGGAGTGTATCCCGCCGCCGACGTTCGCCGCGTTGCCCGCTATCGTATTGCCCTGAATTGCTGGCGAACTGTCTAACCAATACTGGCCTAAGGAGCTTATCCCGCCGCCGTGAGATGCGGAGTTGCCGGTAATCGTGTTGTTGGAGATAGTTGGCGAACTCCTGTCGCAAGATATCCCTCCACCGTTACCACATTCTGCCGAGTTGTCCGCTATCCTGTTGCACTGGATCGTCGGAGAGGCCTCGTACTGGCAAGATATGCCGCCGCCGTGAGATGCGGAGTTGCCGGTAATCGTGTTATTGGAGATAGTTGGCGAACTCCTGTCGCAAGATATCCCACCACCATCGGTATCAGCCATGTTGTTTGTGATCGTGTTATCTAAAATGGTCGGCGAACACATATAGCAGGATATGCCACCGCCATAATCCGCCGAGTTGTCGGTAATCGTGTTGTCCTGGATTGTCGGCGAACTCTCACGCCCAGTGCAGAATATCCCGCCGCCTTGCCAATCCGCCGAGTTGTGAAAGATCGCGTTATCGCGAATGGTCGGTGAGCTGTCATAGCAGTATATCCCCCCGCCGCTGTTGCCCGAGTTATTCTCAATCGTGTTCTCTAAGATCCTCGGTGAACCACCCAGACAGGATATCCCACCGTCGTCCCAGTTGTCCATGATCGAGTTTCTCTGGATTAGAGCGCTCCCATCATAACAGCGAATCCCACCGCCCCAGTTACCGATGATCGTGTTGTCATGGATCGTAGAAGAGCTATCATAACAGCAAATTCCGCCGCCCGAGTTACCCATGATCGCGTTGTCATGGATCATAGGAGAACCATCAAAGCAGTATATCCCAGCGCCCAATTCTGCAGAATTGTCCTGGATCATGTTATCCCGGATCGTTGGCGAGCTGTTGTCACAGAATATAGCACCGCCATGTCCGTCGTCCTGTTTGAAACCGTCTGCATTACCTCCCATTATCGTGAATCCAGCAATAAAGAGGCCGTCCACACTCTGACAGGTGATGACATGATAGGCGCCGCCTTCAGCATCGAGCCTGGTAGTGTCCGCCCCCTCGCCGACGAGCGAGACCCAGTTTTTCATGTTCAGCGGGAAGCACTCTCCGGTCAATGAGGTTGAGTAGGTTCCGGCTGCGACATTCACTGTCACAGGCTTCTCCTGAGCGCCATGAACGCAGCCAAGCGCATGCGCTATCGTCCTGAAAGGCGAGATCTCGGACCCGGTGGAATCATCACCCAGTTGCGCATCGACATACACCGCCTCAAAAGGGCTGGGCAGAATCGTGAGCTCAGCGAATGCGCGCTCCGAGCGTTGATGCTCATCATCCCAGGCAAGAAGCGAAATCGTATGCGTCCCTAGTGTGAGGTGCGCAGCATGAAGAACAATGAAAGCCTGTTCATGGCTGAGGGGACCATCCAGGTTGGACCTCCATTCATATCCTGTGATCCCACCATCGTCTGTCCCGTGACCGATGAACTCGACTGTGTCCACCCCTTGTGTAGCGCGAGTAGGTGATATCGAATCGATATGTACCACAGGGCGTTGACTTGTAGGAATCCGGTAGTGCACCCCCATGTCCACGGTCCAGGCGTCCGGTGTCCCGTCCGCCTGCGTCGTCATGCGCGAGAGGCCGGCCTCTGCCGCAGGCCTGCTGCCAGCATCGATGCAAGGGCTTTGTGCGTTGAGGTAGTAATCGCCGAAGGGCCCAGAGACGAACAGCGGGTCGGCGTGGATGTTGCCCTGGCCCTCGTCAGGGTCCCGGACGCAGCAATATGTGGCCGTGCAGTTCTCAAGGTCGTCCCCGTTGTTCCAGATAATAGAGTCCGTTATGTGGGATCCACCGTAATCCGGACTGTAGATTCCGCCGCCGAGGCCCCCCGCAACATTGCCTGAAATGGTGTTGTTGTTGAACATGATCACATACTCACACCAAATCCCGCCGCCATCAGCCTCGGCTGTATTCTCCGCGATCGTGTTGTTCGAGACCGTCTCCGCAAAGTCGCAGCAGATGCCTCCCCCGTCACGCCGGGACCAGTTGCCTACGATTTGATTATTCATTACGCAAGGGCTCATCCACCACGAGGCTATCCCCCCACCGCCGCTCTCGGCCCAGTTGCCGGAAATGGTATTGTCCAAGATCCAGACCTCCCAGTCCGACCAACAGAATATCCCTCCCCCCCATGAGGATAAGTTATCAGTGATCGAGTTCCCCGAGATTGACATCCCAGCAAGGTAGGAACCTACTCCTCCTCCATCACTGGCCGAGTTATTTCTGATCGTGTTGCCCAGTATCTGCGCCCAGCTTGTGAACTCACAGTTTATGCCCCCTCCGTCGCAGTAAGCCCGGTTACCCTCAATCCTGTTGTTCTGGACGGTTGGATAACCGTAGGAGCAGTATATACCGCCTCCCCCGTGGCCGCCATAGGCATAATTGCCTGATATGATGTTATCTGAGATCGTCGCCCAGCCACCATCGCAATATATACCGCCGCCACTAGATGCGGAGTTGCCAGTGATCGTGTTACGTTTGATCGTGGTCGAACCGCCCTCACAGTATATCCCTCCACCCCAATGAGCGTCGCCGCCGGTTATAGTGAATGCCTCGATGATGGAATCATCCGCCTCGAAACAGTAGATCACAGAAGTGGAAGCCCCCTGCGCATCCAGAACGGTCACGTCCGGACCGTCGCCGACGAGCGAGACCCAGCTCTTCATGTTCAGCGGGAACGTCTCGCCGTTTGTGGAGGCAGAATATACGCCGCCCGCGACGTGGATGGTTGCAGGTGAGGCGGGCGAGACCATAATAGAGTTCAGGGCATGCGTAATCGTCTTCCAGGGCAGGTCTGGAGAGCCATCATACCACTCATAATTCTCGCCCCGTGCGGCGTTCACATAGTAATCCACGCCCGCAACGGAGAAGACCGTGAATGGAGCAAAACTCGCCTCGCAGGCCCAGTTGAACGTGCCAGGCTCGGTCAGGACAGCGGCGAAGGAATAGCCGCCCGGGTCGCTTATCGGCGGCATTCCGGAGGGCAGATCGAACGAGAAGAAAGGCTTCTGGTTCATGGTGAAGCCCGCCGGCACGTAGATGCCCTCGATCCACGGGTTGATCGCCTCTGACCACCAGACGATCCCGCCCACTGTCCAGAGCTCACCATCGGGCGTCAGCAGGCCAATATAGACATCGACGGACATCCCCTCGCCCTCATTGTTGCCCGCCAGACTCACCTCAATCGTATCCCCCGCCTTATAGCTCTCGCTGTCGGTTGCGATAAATACCTGAGGCGCCGCTGCCGCCACCGCCGGCAGGATTGCCAAGACCATAATGGCGACGATAATCAACCCGAAAACACGTATCTTCATGTCGATACCCTCCATACAAGAGACAAGATCACCATTCAGCCGACAGGCGCTATTGAAACGAGTTTTTCCCGAATCGTCAAGCTCTCGCACAGTTATGTCTAACATGTGCCTCGCGCCCTCGCCGCGACTGCTCCTTCCCTTTCCAACAGCGCCCGAACCGCATCAAGCGTGCGGCAAGCGGCACCCCTACGCGATTGCGGGCGGGTCTGAGACCTCGCCCCTACGACACGTTTTGGGCAGGCTAGAAGAGGCTGTCCAATAAGTCAGGACGTGAAGGTTTTGCTATGCTCCCGCACGAAAATAATACAGGAAATCAGACAAGTTGTCAAGATCAAGGGGTGCCGTGGTCAGCCGGGCCTGGTGTCCCAAATATGGCTATAGAACGACATCGACGTCGTGTAGGGGCGGTTCACGAACCGCCCTTAAGGTGCCCGATCGGATTAGACCAGGGCGATTCGTGAATCGCCCCTACACAGACAAAACGGACTTATTGGACAGCCTCAGAAAGCCCGCCACACACTGCCAGCCACCAACTTGCAGGGAGTAACTGAGGACTTCCGGTCGGCGTGGGTGTTGTTGACTTGCGGGGCATTGAGGTGGCAACATTGCTCAAGTTGAAACCAAGAGGTCTTTTGGATGAGCGGTGAAGAGCAAGAATTAAGTAACCCCACGGATTCTGGCGTGCAGTCTGAGAGGACGGAGCCTTCGATACCGACGGAGGTTCCGGTAGTTCCGGTTCGGGACATTGTCGTACATCCATATATGGTAATTCCGCTCTTCATTTCCAGGCAGTTATCAGTTAGCGCAGTTGACGCGTCGCTCGCGAACAAGCGCTTCATTCTGATAGTAACGCAGAAGGACGAGAGCATAGAGGAACCGAAGCCTGAGGACGTCTATAACGTTGGAGCCGTATGCCTCATCATCAGGATGTTCAAGCTGCCCGATGGTCGCGTCCGGCTGTGGGCGCAGGGAGTTGACCGGGCGAGGATCAAGAGGTTTGTAGCGACTAGCCCGTATTGGAGAGCGGAGATCGAGCGGTTTGCGGTGCCCAAGGAGGTCAAGGACCCACTCTTGGCCGAGGCGTTGATACGAAGCACGAAGGAGAAGCTGGAGAGGAGCGTGTCGCTAGGCAAGGCCATGGCACCCGAGGCGGCGGTGGTAGCGATGAACAGCGGCGACCCTGGCCAGCTTGCGGATATGGTTGCGGGGAGCATTTCGATCAAGGTTCCCGATGCTCAGAAAGTGCTTGAGATGGCCGATCCTATCGAGCGCCTTCGGTTCGTAAACTCGCTGTTTGCCAAGGAAATGGAGATAATCGAGATTCAGGAGAAGATCCGGTCGGAGGCGCAGCAGGGGATCGAGAAGGACCAGCAGGAGTATCTCTTAAGGCAGCAGATGAAGGCGATACGCGAGAAGTTGGGCGACGCCGACTCGATTTCTGGCGAGGTGCTAGAGCTACGAAAAACACTTGCTGAGACCGGAATGCCGGACGAGTCGCGCAAGGCTTGTGAGACGCAGATCAACAGGCTGGAGATGACGAACACGGAGTCGGCGGAGTCGACGGTAATCAGGACCTATATTGATTGGCTTCTGAACCTTCCTTGGGAGGTAGAGACGAGCGATAACCTCGACTTGGCTGTTGCGCAAGGGATACTCGATGAGGACCATTACGATCTGGATGAGGTCAAGGAGCGCGTGCTGGAGTTTCTTGCTGTGAGGAAGCTGACGAAGGCAAACAAGGGCCCGATTCTGTGTTTCGTTGGGCCGCCTGGGACAGGAAAGACGTCGCTGGGCCGGTCGATAGCCAGGGCGCTCGGTCGCAAGTTCGTTCGCATCTCGCTCGGCGGTGTTCGGGACGAGGCGGAGGTCCGGGGCCACCGCCGGACCTATGTCGGTGCGCTTCCGGGACATATTCTACAGGAGCTTAGGAACGCCGGCTCGCGGAATCCCGTGTTCATGATGGATGAGGTGGACAAGATCGGCACGGATTTCAGAGGCGATCCGAGCTCGGCGCTGCTTGAGGTTCTTGACCCGGAGCAGAACTACTCGTTCAAGGACCACTATATTGAGATACCATTTGATCTGTCCAATGTGCTATTTATCTGCACTGCTAACGTTCTTGACACGATCCAGCCAGCGTTCAGGGACAGAATGGAGATTCTGAGATTATCTGGCTATACCGAGCACGACAAGATCAGCATCGCTCGAAAGTTCCTCATCCCGAAGCAGTTGAAAGAGAACGGCCTGCTTGATGCCCAGCTTAGGATAACAACGCCTGCGCTTCGGCACATAGTCCTTCAATACACGCGAGAGGCGGGGCTGAGGAATCTGGAGCGCCACATCTCGCGCATCTGCCGCAAGGTAGCGAGGCGGATAGGAGGAGGAGAGACGGGGCAGTTCATGGTTAAGGTGCAGAACCTCGAGGGCTGGATCGGTGTGCCTTCATACATCGTGAGCCGCAGCCTCAAGCGTGATCAGGTGGGCGTAGCGTGTGCTCTTGCATGGACAGCGACAGGCGGGGACGTGCTGTTCATCGAGGTTGCGACGATGCCGGGCAGCGGTCAGCTGCTTCTGACGGGTCAGCTTGGGGACGTGATGAAGGAATCGGCACAGGCGGCGAGGAGCATTGCGCGCTCAAGAGCGGATGAGTTTGGCCTGCCGGCAGACTTCCACTCCAAGATGGACATCCATATTCATGTTCCAGCTGGCGCCATTCCGAAGGATGGCCCATCCGCGGGCGTTACGATCGCAGTTGCCGTAATCTCGGCGCTGACCAAAAAACCGGTCAGGGCGAACGTTGCGATGACCGGCGAGATCACGCTGCGGGGCAATATCCTTCCGATCGGCGGCTTGAAGGAGAAGGTCCTCGCTGCGCAGCGAGCGGGCATAACGGAGGTCCTGCTTCCGGCGGAGAATCAGAAAGAGTTTTCAGAGATAGAGGACAAGATCAAGGCGGGGCTTAAGTTTCATTTTGTGACCCACATTGAGGAGGCGCTTAACATGGCGTTTACAGATAGCCCGAGGTTCACGACCCCAAGTCCGAGGCCCGCGATGCCTTCTGATGGGTGAGGGTTTGATCGTGTTGACGCCTGCGTTGGCCTCGTGTTTTCGTATTTTTTGACTTTAGTTCCGCCAGTAGAGAAGACAGAAATGACAGCCCAGAACGATAGATTGATTGAGGCGATTGACAAGCTCAGGCGCAAGCGGAACGCCATAATCCTGGCCCACAATTATCAGCCAGCCGTCATTCAGGACATTGCGGACTTTGTCGGCGATTCGCTCGGACTATCACAGCAGGCGGCGGAGAGTGATTCGGAGGTCATAGTCTTCTGCGGCGTTGATTTCATGGCCGAGACTGCCGCCATACTCGCCCCGGACCGGCTCGTCCTCATCCCGGAGGAGCGCGCCTCATGCCCGATGGCGCACATGGCGACGGGGGCGGAGGTTCGCGCCATGAAACGGAAGCATCCGGGGAGCCTCGTCGTTACCTACGTGAACTCCACGGCTGAGGTGAAGGCTGAAAGCGATATATGCTGCACGTCGGCGAACGCCGTGTCCGTTCTAAGGTCACTGCCGATGTCTAAACCGATCATCTTCGTGCCCGACATGCACCTTGGCGAGTATGCAGGCAAGATGGCCGGTCGCGAGGTGATCCTGTGGGAGGGATTCTGCCCCGCGCACCACTATGTCAAGGCGGATGAGATTCAGAGGGCGAAGAATAAGCACCCACGCGCCCTCGTCATGACCCACCCAGAATGCCCGCTGGACGTCGTCGAGCTCTCTGACGCGGTGCTCTCAACCGCTGGGATGCTGAGGTTCGCCAGAGAATCGGACGCGGATGAGTTCATCGTCGCCACCGAGGTCGGCATGTTGCACCCGCTATCGAGGCAAAACCCTGGCAAACGCTTCTACTGCCCGTCCCCAGCGTTGCTCTGCCCTAACATGAAGATGACGACGCTGCAATCGATCAAGCGCTCGCTTGAGAAGGACACTTATCCCGTCTGGGTGCCGCCGGACGTCGCGGAGCGAGCCCGGCTCCCGATAGAGCGCATGCTCGCGGTGCCGAGGGACTAGTTGCTGGCGCACAGCCGGGATGGTCTCCTGTTGACAAAGCAGCGTCAAATCTGCTCAATAGGCTGTGTCAGTTTTGTGAAGAGCCGCTAGTAGCAAGGTTCGCATGTTGCAGGCTGGGTTGTGTGGTCGCGCCGCAGATTGCCGAACTCTGACGTCCCATAAGCTTGCCGGGACCTGGGCCCATCCGGCAGGATTTGGTCCGCACCGGAATCGCAGTCAGCTGTCTTTCATCTGTACACGCAGACCTATTCCACCAACTTCAGCCGTGAGTTAGGCCTGTAGTGACGCCCAACCTTCGCACAAGGCCGACCATTTACCATGACGACATCCGCCGTGTAGTGGAAGGTGCCCGTCAGCAATGAACTGCCAACGCCGTAAGCATCCACTGGGACGTTGCTCGCCTCAAATCGTGCTATCTTCTCAGCGGTGAAGCCGCCGCTGACGACGACCTTGACGTAGCTGAATCCCTCGGTGTCCAGGGCCGCCCTGACGTTCCGAACGAGGACCTCGTTGACCCCGGTCGGGGCGAAGTCGGACATTTGCGGCACGACCGACCGGTCAATCAGGGTCTCCGCAGTGTCGAGCCGAACGCCCCACAGCCGCTTGCCCAGCGCCTTGGCGACCTCGAGCGATGTCTTGACTGAGTCGTTATCGAAATCGACGAGGGAGATGACCCGCACGGGGTCAGGCATGAACTCGGCGAACTTCCGTGTTGCGATTACAGTATCGCCGTCGTATGCGGCAATGAGGCCGTGCGGGACCGTGCCGATGCCCTCCTGATCGAACCACATCCCCTGGGCATCTGTCGAGACCCCAGCCGCCCCTCCGATGTGCGCCGCATACCCATCGCCCGGCTGGTTCAAAAAATGGTCGAACCGAGCAGAGAAAAAGAGCAGCGGCTTGCCCCCGGCCGCCTCAACTGCCCGGTGGGTGTTCGTCGCGACCTTGGTCTGTCGAGCCAGAACGCCGAGATAAAGCGTCTCCAAGTGAGCAAACGAGGCGTAATCGCCCTCAATTGTCATCACGGTCTCGTAAGGTCCAGCCGCTTCGCCGTCGCGAAGAGACATCATCGTGATACTGTCCGGCCTGTCCGCACAACGCTTGATGATGCCGATCGCCTCGTCCGTCCCACAGACAATAGCGTTGCCCTTCTGGGAAACTTGCATCAGAACCTTTGGGTGGCGATCGTCTCTCTTCAGTATGTCGCGCGTCCGGACAAAGTATTTGTCCGTATAGTGCCCCGCGCGAATACTCTCTTCAGATATGTTAAAAATGCTGGGGTCGAGCCGCTTCTTGGTTGCCATTAGTTGCTACCTAGATGGCAAACCGTTCTCCTCTTTGAAGCTGTTCACGGCCTCGGAAATCGTCGGATGTATCTGGAATATGCTCGACAGCCGGGTGATTCTGAATACGTCCATCACCATATCGTTTAGCCCCGAGAGCCTCAGGTCTCCGCCACGGCTATTGGCTGATTTTAACGTGGAGACCAAAATGCCCAAAGCGCTGCTGTCAAGGTAGCTTACCCGAGAGAGGTCGGCCGCGATCTTTGGCTCGTTCTTTACCACAAGCGACTCCAGAGCCTCCTGAAGCTTGCGGCTCTCCGAGTGCTCCACCCGCCCCGAGATCGTTACTACTCTCGTGCCATCCAGTTCGGATACGTCTATGTGCATCGTGTCAGTGCCCCAAACAATTCTGCCGTTAGTTTTCTCATACTCTAATGATTGACCTGACGTCATAACCCCTGAGCTTGTTACGCCCAGCCAAGAAAGTCAGCTCTATCAAGAACCTGATCCCCACTACCTTGCCACCTAGCCCCTCGACCAGCCGTGCAGTAGCGGCGAGAGTGCCACCAGTAGCCAGCAGGTCATCGATCAGAACAAGCCTCATGCCCGGCCTGACGGCATCCTTGTGTATCTCAAGCGTATCAGTTCCATACTCGAGCGCGTAGGACTCAGAAACAGTCGCAGCGGGAAGCTTCCCCGGCTTGCGCACAATCAAAAGCCCACAGCCCAACTTGTAAGACGCAGCGGCAGCAAAGATGAACCCCCGCGCCTCAACCCCGACGACCGCATCGACGTTATCAGAGGTTAGCCCCTCGACAGTCCTGTCAACCGCCTCCCTAAAGGCCTGACCGTTCGCCAGAATAGGCGTTATGTCCTTGAATACTATCCCTGGCTTAGGGAAATCAGGAACATCTCGCAACAGTTCATTCAAATCCATAATAACTTCCTTGGTATAACACGCACTCAACGTCAAAGAACCTGCAAGCTTTGCACCAGCAGGCAGGAGACTACACACTCATCTAAATATCGAACAGAATCGAGAACTCTTTATACTTCCCAGTGTAGGATGCTTGCAGCACTTGCATCGACTTGACACGTGCCCCAACCGGACCTCGCCTCAGCAGCCCGAGAAAGTTATCCAGGGCCCCCTGGTCGCCCTCGGCGTAAACCTGGACGCGCCCATCCCTCAGGTTACGGACATACCCCTGAACTTCGCATTCCTGCGACTTCGCGTATGCGTAGTGCCGAAACCCAATGCCCTGAACAAACCCCTCGATATATACCTTCGCAGCTACCTTCGCCATTTGCAGCCTCCTGCTCCGTTGTCCCCTGCCAATCTATGGTCGCCGAACTCTGCAACGAAACATCTTAAGAGCTGACCTCCTTGAGTCTTTCACTAAGCTCCGAAACCTCACTTAGCTCCTCGACCGCGCCCGAGACATGCCACTTAGTCCTTAGTGCAAAAGCTCTCCTATGGAACTGAAGAGCATACGCGATCTCAGACAAGGTGCCATAACTGCCGTCAATTGCAACAACGATATCGCCCGCAAGCACCACGATCATGTTCCTTGCCAGACCAATCCCGGTCGGGATCACGATGTCAACGTAGGGATTGGCGTCGCTCTTCTCTGTGCTCGGAATGATTCCTATCGTCGTCCCTCCAACAGATTTGGCCCCCTTGCAGGCGTGCTCCATCACCCCGGTAAGCCCACCGCACACCAGAACATGGCCGTTTTCTGCGATCACCTTGCCAACCTCGAAGGCGACCAATCCAATCTCCTTTGAACATCGATGCCCACCGATCACACTTACAATCATGACCGCTCCAAGTAAGTTCCTAAAAAACGCTCCCGCGCTCGCCCAGTGTCGAATCGAAGGTCAGCCTGTCTTTTACCACAGATCAGCGCTCTGATGCAAAGAGCTATGCCTCAAGACTACATAAGCGCGTGGACCGGCCCAGGCGCTCACCTGATGGACGGTCAAAGGAGGTCAGGATGCTCGGAGATGGTCAGAGAATGCTGCCAGCAACCACTGCTGACCACCCCTCAGATATTTATAGCTCGCCGAGGTGATAGAGAACGAGGGTAAGTGCGACGATAGGTGCGGTCTCGGCCCGGAGTATGCGGCTGCCCACCATGACCGCAGCGAAGCCATGTTCAATGGCGGCTCTTCGCTCGACGGGAGCGAGGCCCGCTCCGGGGCCAATCAGCAGATACACGGCCTGGGACTGTGAGAGGCATGAGAGAAGCTCCGGCAAGACTTGGCGGGCTGACTTTGCTTTAGTGTCCGCTGTAAACAAGAGCCTGATGTCGTTGTCAGTCGGCGTTTTGATAGCCTGCATCAGCGGCAAGACTGGCTCTATGACAGGAAAATGCGCACGCCCACATTGCAGCGCCGACGACTTGGCAATCCGCCGCCATCTTTCGACCTTCTTGTTGAACCGGCTTTCATCCCCGTGGAACTTCGACTTCTCAGAAACGACCGGAACAATTCCCCAGACGCCGAGCTGGGTTGCTCTGTCAATAACCTGCTCCATCTTGCCGCTGGAGAGACAGCACTGTATTAGGACGATTTTGCTGCGGCTTTCAGGGCTCTGAGGCTGCGTGGTCCGCAGCACCTCGCACACAAGAGCATCAGGGCTGGACTGCTTCAATTGGAGAAGATAGTCGGTGCCAAGCCCATCAGTCCCGACTAGCCTATCGCCGGGCTTGACGCGAAGGACAGTTCTTATGTGATGCGACTCGGCGCCGACAATTACGGCTTTGCCGTCGGCAATCATCGAGCGGTCAACGAAGATTCGATGAAGTCTCATTTTTATTAAGCAGCAGCCTACGACGAATTAGCATTGGGCAAGGCTCGTCTGGCCTGTGCGTAGGCACAATCAGGCATGAGTATGTTCTCCTATTTACTTATTATGATGGGATAATAGAGGAACTTAGTCAAGGAGTCCTGCTGGCCCCGATAATCAGATTGATCGTTTTTGAAGTTGAGCTCTGAAGCTGGCTGGCACATAGGCAGGGGAGTTCATGTCGAAAGCCGAGTTGCTGCTTCTTTCAGTTAACGGGTGCGAACGAGGGGTGCAGGCTGTAATCCCCGGCAGGGGATACCGTGGGTAGCCGTGCGTGCAAC
>DATLAJ010000046.1 GCA_035527515.1 bacterium | reverse complement strand
TCTAAGACAGAAGTTGCGAACCTGAGGTCTCTCGGCATACCAGTCTTCTGCGTGTTCCCCAACAATATGAAGGGGCTGACGGAGTCAATCAATCAGCTGGGCAAACTCTTCAGACGCGAGGCCGAGGCAAAGAAACTGGTGAGCGACATTGAGCTTGTGGTCAAGCGAGTCAAGCTGAAGGCAGAGAGGCTCACTAGAGGCAGGGGCCGGCCCAGGGTTCTGATCGCGCTGGACATCAAGCCGGTAGTAAGTGCGACTGCCGAGACCTTTATCGGCGAGCTTATCGAGATAGCCGGAGGTGTGAACGTGGTAGGGACTTGTGGCATTCGCTACCCGAAGTTGGGCCTGGAGACCATTGTGGCATCGGCACCGGACGTCATTCTCGTGACTGGGCACGGCAGTCGCAAGGGGTTGTTGAAGGACTTGCGCTCGTTGGCGAGGTGGAGAGAGATACCTGCGGTTAAGAATGGCAGGGTCTATTTGCTGGCTCCGGACGTCACGACTCGGCCGGGGCCAAGAGTGGTTGGGGCGCTGATGACGATTCACAAGAAGCTTTTTGCAGAATAGTCGTTGGATTGAAGTATTGAGAGAATGAATAACGTTAGCAGAAAAGACCTTTTGCGCTGGCTTATTGTCGCCCTGGCAGGTGCGCTGGTCGGGCTTTACGTAAGTGGGTTTTTCCCGGGGATGTGCGCCAGCCTGAGCAACGGACCGCGGTATGCCATCTTTGGCGTCTGTGGCGCCCTGGCGGCGATTCTCTACTTCATGTTCGTCTCAAGGCTTTTGACGGGCAAACCGGTCGGGGTCCTTGCGCAAGATAGCTATCTTTCGTTTCTGCCCGCCTTGTCACTTTTGACCATCCCTTTGTTTATCCCGCGATTCTCAACCTCCCTTAGGACTTATTTCCTCTGCTATATGGAGAAACTTGGGCCGAAAGCCTTTCTCTTCGCGCTGATCTTTGGGGCGCACGCCTTCATCATCGTAGCGTCCAACCCCAGGCTGCTGAAAAGGATGGACGCGTTCGTCGAGCGCAACGAGCGCCGTCTGCTCACGGCAATCGTGCTCATATATATCGTTTTTTTCTTATGCACGGGACTGTGGGACTATTACATCTTCGGCAACTGGCACGACCTCTCGAGGTTCACAACAGCACAGTATAGTGTGTCACAGGGACATTTCTTTCTGTCGAGGTTGCACACGCAATCGGGCAACCAGATATATGAGCTCGTGGGCGATCATTTTGCGCCCATAAAACTCATCATTCTGCCCTTTTTTCTTATCTTCAGAACGGCGGCTGTATTCATAGTTTTCAGGATTATTGTCATGGGTTGTGCCGCGATTCCTTTCTTTTTTCTAGCAAGGTTGCGGCTGAGTTCGCTCGAAAGCATAGTGCTTAGCGTTGCGTATCTGCTTATCCCCACGGCGATGGCCCAAAACTACGGCGGGTTTCATCCAGTCCTACTCGCAACATTCCTCGTGCCTTTGGTGATCTATTTTTTCGAGACGAGGCGCTTTGGCTGGTTCATGACTTTGATGGTGCTCTGCAACGGAATGAAGGAGAACGTGCCGTTCATAATGCTCCTCTTTCCGGTGTTTGCGGTCCTTCAGCGAAGGTCGAGAAAATGGATTCTCCTGCCGGCCGCCGTCAACGTTCTGTGGCTGATTGTGGTCTTTCTGATCCTGTTTCCGTTGTTCAGACCCCCAGACAATACGATGGTTGTGAAGTATCCATACGTTAAGTCCATCTCAAGTCTGGCGGTGGTCTTGCTGGACAAGCCCCACATCCTGATAGGAAACCTGCTGCAATTCCAAAGGCAGGAGTTCGCTTTCTATCTGTTGGCTCCTTTCCTCTTCATGCTTCCCTTCGGCAGTCTTTACTGCTTGATGGGCCTGCTCCCGGCCCTCGTTGTGGTTGGGCTGGTGAACTGGCCAGTCCCCATAACATTCCATCACGGCATTCTTCCTTCAGCTTTTCTTGGACCGGCGAGCCTGTTCACAATATCGCGATTGGCAGGCCGCCGGCGAGTCCTATTGATCGCAATATCGATTTTACTGCTAGTCGTCGCGATCTCCTACACCCCTATGTGGTGGGGCACAGCCAAGATGCACAAGGACACTTACTTCGAGGCGCAAAAAAAGGCGCTTAAGATGGTGCCTCCGAAGGTCCCTGTGGCCGCGTTTCGCTACATGCTGCCGCACCTTGCATCTAGCAACGATGTGTATTTTCTGCGCGAGAGCGCGCTTGAACCAGGCGGTGTGGAGTATGCTATCGTCAACGTCGAGAGGATTACAAGTTCGTGGGAGGCGACTGTGGCGGAGAAAGTCAGGAAAACTGGGCGCATTCGAGGTTTTGATCTGGTCTGGCGTGAGGGTCCAGTGTATGTATTTAGAAGACACCATGCTGCTGCTGAGGGGTTGAAGTGAGCACAAGAGCGGCGCTTCTTGTGATCTTTATTACCTCACTTCTTGTTCGGGGCGTGTTTGTCTGGGTCTTCGGGATTCCGCCAGTGATTCTCGACGGTCACGAGTATGACGTGATGGCCAAGAACATTCTGGCTGGTAATCCACTTGATAGGCAGCCCCCAGGCGAGGCTGAGTTCCCCATCAGGGTCCCTCTCTACGGTTATTTCGTCGCTCTGGTCTATTGGGCATTCGGCGCGTTCCCAAAGGCAGTCGTTGGCGTGCAGATCGTTCTCTCGACGCTTCTTTCAGCGCTCGTGTTCTATCTCGGTCTGCGGTATCTCGGCGATAGGTGGGCGGCGTTTGCCGCCGCCATGCTGCTTTCCCTGCATCTGCCGTCGGCCGTCCACTGCGGAGTGCTTTACCCGGACACCGTATTCGTTTTTCTGGTCGGTATCTCGGTCGTGGTTACCCTGCGTCTGTTGGAGAGAACTACATGGCCGTGGGCTCTCGCGACGGGAGTCATGCTAGGCATCACAACGCTCTGCAAAGCCGCCGGCCAGCTAATGATCGCTCTTGTCGTCTTGTTGATATTCGTTGCCGCAAAGTTGTCGCTGAAGAGACGGGTCTCGCTGGCGCTTGTGGCGGTCGTTGGTTTCATTATCGTCATGTCTCCGTGGGTGATCAGGAATTATGTCAAGTATAACGCCTTCATCCCTACTGGGACGCTCTTTGGACTCAATTTCCTGACCGGCAACTACCGGGATTTCCCGCCGCGCGACAATATCGCGAGGCCCTTGCTGCTGCCCGACGTCTTCGAGAAGTCTTTGTCGATGAACTGGGTGGAAAAAAACAAGTATCTCCGGGCTGAGGGGATGCGCACGTTCATCCAGAACCTATCTGATCTGCCGAGACGGGTGTTTATCAAGACACTCGTCGTTTTCATTGACTATCCCCGACTTACCCTGCTTAACAACGTCGGCTACTACACAATCATCCGACCGAGGGTCAGCCACGTGCTTGTCTGGGCCGGTGTGCTTCAGAACTCGCTCTACATCCTACTTGCACTGGGGGCGATCCTCCTTTGTAGGTCTGCGGACAAGCGACTCGTGATGCTGGTCGTGCTTCTCGTAGTCTATTTCTTGTCGGGATATGTTCTGACTCGTGCCCTCTCGCGATATGGCCTCGTGCTCTACCCATATATCTGCCTCTTTGCGGGCTGCACGCTGAGCAAGCTGCGAGCTTGCCGGCGTTTCACTGCGCCGCCAGGCCCATGACGAGGCCGGCGAGGTGTTGAAGCGAGCGGGCCTTGCCGCGGGTACAAGTTGGTCAGCCGATGTATTTGGCGATCTCCGGCGTCGAGACCGCCGTTGCTCGGTTTGATTTCTGGAGTTTTTCCCAATAATCAGATTGGAGCGGAGAACGTTGCGGCTGCCTCGCGGATGGAGGGCAGAAGCTCCTGCCCGAAGGGCAGACCATGGGTAGCCGCAGGCGTAGCCTGACGGTGCGAATAGCGCCACAATCCCCCCATTCTAACCTCCCCGTTGCGTTGCACGCACGGCTACCCACGGTATCCCCTCTCGGGGATTACAGCCTGCACTCCTCGTTCGCACCCGTTAGGTGAAAGAAGCAGCAACTCGGCTTTCGACATGAGCTCCCGTGCCTATGTGCCAGCCAGCTTCAGAGCTCAACTTCAGAAACGACCAATCTGATTTGGGGGGAGTGTTTTCATCTTGACTTTCAAGGGCACTTGAGATTATTGTTGTGCTCTAAGGATTTATTTGATGTGTGCTGGCGTAGCTCAGTGGTAGAGCAGCTGATTTGTAATCAGCCGGTCGGGGGTTCAAGTCCCTTCGCCAGCTTGAAGTTAACGCATGTTTAGTGGGGAGATACCCAAGCGGTCAAAGGGGGCAGGCTGTAAACCTGTTGGCGTAGCCTTCGGAGGTTCGAACCCTCCTCTCCCCATTTGGGCCGTTTTGTAGGAAGATTTGGCGGCTAATTACGTTTTTGACAAGATCGATGCGAAACCTAAAAGGAGGTATGAAAATGCATCGCAATATTATCCTGTCAATGGTGCTGGTAATGGTTCTTTTTACCAGCATGAGCTTGTGGGCAGCGTTGCCCAACGTCGGCGACGTCGCTGCGAACGTTCGGTATCAAGATATCGATACTGAGGAGGAGCTTTGGCTCTACGACGAGTATCCGGGCGCGATAGTTGTCCTCGAGATGTCGGCAACGTGGTGAAGCCACTGCCATGCTACGCTGGATGCGTATCAAACCTACATCTGGGATTACTTCAGACCTGATCAACCAGTTTACGTCATCTCGATGGGCTGCGACCATAGGACGGGCGAGTCTGCTGCGGCCTGGCGCGACTATAGGGATGAGGGCGGATACACCGTGGACTTCGGCTGGGACGAGTGGGGCGATGTTTACAGTAACTACATGGGCACGGGCTACCCGACGACGGTTGTGATCGACTGTCAGGAACCACCTATCGTCGTTTGGACAAGAGTGGGACGCTGCGATGACACTGGCTGTGCGCAGAATCTAAGGGACCAGATCGAGACGGACTGGCTACCGCTCTGTAATTCCGATCCCGAGCTCTCGACCCCGTCGTTCGATCCCACCTTTGGTCGGACCGATACCGACTTCAATTTCTACATAGACTACTACGATGACGAGGGGGACGCTCCGGCCTCGATTGTGGTCTATGTCAATGACGTGCCTCATGGGATGTTTCTCGACACTGGCGATCCGGACAACGGCACGTATGTATGGACTGGGACAATTGCCCAGGAAGGGCTAGCGACGTTCTACTTCACTGCCAATGATGGCAGGGGCGGGACAGCGCGCTTTCCCGGCTCTGGCGAGCTGGACGGGCCTTATGTCTATGACGATTACAATCCACCCTCATCCAGCTGTTCTGCGCCGGCTCGGTCTCAGAGCAACAACATAACTGTTGACTACACGTCATCGGACGACAAATCAGGCGTGTCAAGTGTCGATCTATGGATGCAGTGCAACGGTGGAGGTTATAGCCTAATAGACAGCTCGAGCAGCCAGAATGGCAGCTTCAACGTAACCCTGGCCTCGGGCAACGGAATCTATGATTTCTACACACGGGCGACTGATATTGTCGGAAATGAGGAGGACCCGCCTGGGTCGCCTGACGCCTCGACAATATATGACGACATGGCGCCGGATTCTTTGGCGACCGCGGGTATCGTGTATTACTGGAAGAATCTGCCGGTTCAGGTTGATTTCACCGCTGACGACAACCTCAGTGGCGTGGATTCGACCGTGCTTTGGTATCGCCATGAGGGCGGTGCGTGGACCAATAGTGGGCTCTCTGAGGGAGGCGTTGCCGGCACGTTTGACTTCTATGCGCCTCAAGGTCAAGGCGCCTATGCTTTCTACACCATAGCGACAGACCTCAATGGGAACGTTGAGAATCCGCCCGCGGCTTCGCAGGCCAATGTTCTCTATGACGCGACGAAGCCGGTCTCGAGCTGCACGAGCACAGATGAGACGAACGCTGTCTCGGTCGATGTCGATTTTACGGCGTCCGACAACGACCAGCTGGATCAGACCGCTCTGTGGTATCAATATGAGGGCGGCGCGTGGACGGGCACCGGCCAGACGAATTCCGCTGGTTCTGGGACTTTCACGTTCACGTTCGCTGCTGGGGACGGCGTGTATGGCTTCTACACAATTGCACAAGACATGGCCGGCAATGTCGAGGACGCGCCGGCCGCGGCGGACACAACGGTCAATCTTGACCAGACGATGCCTGAGTCAAGCTGCACGGCAGACCCGCTGGTCAGCGAAGTTCCGTTCGATGTGCATTTTACGGCCTCGGACGCTGGGACAGGCGTTGCCTCGACCAAGCTTTGGTATCGTTTTGCTGGGGAGACCCAGTGGCGTGATTCCTACCAAAGTCTGGCAGGCGTAAGCGGCACTTTCTCGCTCGACCCCATTGCCTTAACACCACAGTTGGGGGACGGCGATTACGAGCTCATAACTATTGCCACCGACAACGTCGGCAATAAAGAGGCGCCGCCTGGCATACCCGATGCTACCGTGTTACTTGATAGAACGTCTCCGCTCTCCTCGGTTGATTGTATCAGCCAGACGACTGCTTCGCCGCTGGCTCTGAATTACAGCGCGAACGACAGCCTTTCTGGCATCGCGAAGGTCGCGCTTTGGTATAGCTTTGACGGAGGAGATTGGGCAGATTCTGGCCTGTTTGACACTTTCGGGACTTCTGGCTATTCAGTTTCTGCCGAGAGCGGGACGTTCCAGTTCGTTTTTCCGCACGGGGACGGCGTCTATGATTTCATGAGTCTCGCGACGGATGCTGCGGGAAACGTGGAAGTGCCGGGCGCTGCGGACTGCACGTGCACGTTTGACACGACGCCTCCGGTGAGCAGTGGCCAGACTGGTGGTGTTGTGAACGACCCGACGATAGCTGTGACGTTCAGTTCGGCGGATGATTATACTGGAATCTCGGACGTTCATCTGTTCTATCGTTACACTGACTTAAACGGTGTTATAGATGACACGCTTCGGGACACCGGGCGCTATTCGGAAGAGGCCTCCGGCCAGTTCGTCTGGGCGCCCGACATGGGGCCTGGATACTACAACTTCTACGTTGCGGCGACCGACGGTGCAGGAAACGTGGAGGGAACGGACGGCGACGCGGACGCGACCTGCCTTTACGACCCGAGGTTTGCGCTTTCCAGCATGGACGCGCCCGGGTATGTCACGGAGCCGACTGTGCCGATTACGTTTGGCGTTGACATCGGCAACGATGGTTATGACCACGTTACGCTGTATTATCGATACGGCGCGACGTTGGGCGATGCAGATTCGGCCAGCTGGATCACGACCTCAACGGTCTCGACGGACCCTTCTGGAGCGTTTGATTTTAGCTGCGCAGACGGCGATGGCTTCTACCAGTTCTTCACTCGGGCAACGAGCGGTAGTTGGATTATGGAGCCGATCCCTGAGACGCCAGATGCCACCACGCTCTATGACGGCATTGCGCCGGAGACATCGGTCAGCGCGACCTCCATCAGCCCAGGTGCGCAGTTTAACCTGACATACACCACGGTCGAGGACTATGGCCTGGTCAAGATCGACATCTACTACTGTTATCAGGGGACCTGCTACCTGTTCACGACGGTTCACGATACAAATGGGACGGTCGTGTTTAACACCCAGGGCAACGAGGGCGTTTACGAGTTCTATACGATAGGGACGGACACGGCCGGCAACGTGGAGGGTATCCCGCCGGGTGGCTACGATTGCGCTGTTGCGGTCGATCTGCTGCCGCCTCAATCGGTTGCGAGCGTTGACGCTTACGGAACAGGCTTCCCGATCGAGGTGACCTTTGGTGCTAGCGACACAGTAACGCAGGTTACCAACGTGGCCCTCTGGGTGAAGTTCGAGGACGGAGGCTGGGTCGATACTGGCCTTTCAGGGGTGGGCGAGCTGGGCACTCTGGACTTTACGCCTGCTTCTGCCCTTGAGGGTACCTATTACTTCTACACGGTGGCGTCGGACGAGGCCGGCCACACTGAGGCGGCTCCGGCTGCGCCGGACGACCAGATAACGATAGACTGGACTGCGCCTCAGACGAGCTGCGACTCGCCCGAGTTCACGAATGATACGACAGTGCCGGTGACCTATACGGCGTCTGACGCGGTTTCTGGGATGAGCTCCGTCTCCGGATGGATATACACGGGTGGCGCCTGGCAGGATACAGGCTTGGTTGGTCCGGCCAACGGTGGCGTCATCAACGTTGATGTCTCGGCGTGGGGCGAGGGCACGTTCGGGTTCTGCACGGTTGGCCGCGATAACAGTGGTAACGTTGAGGCGTTGCCCTCTGAGCCGGTAACGACGACGCTCTACGATGCGACGGAGCCGACGTCTGCGGCTGGCCTTCCTACCGAGGGCGTTTTTGCCAATACGACGCCGATCAATGTGCCATACACGGCGGATGATTCGGCAAGCGGTTTAGCTAGCGTGTCGCTCTGGTTCAAGTTTGACGGCGGGCTTTGGGAGGATTCTGGGCTTACCAATGTGGCGAGCGGCTTGTCAGTTATGGCAGATGGCAGCTTCTCGTTCGAGGCTCCCCATGGCGATGGCACCTACGAGTTCGCAACGCGAGCTCTGGATAACGCGGGCAATCTGGAGTCACTGCCGGAGTCGCCGGACGGTGGTGCCTTGGTCTTTGACCAGACGGCGCCGACCTCCTCCGTGGCGTTTGAGGGGACCTATGCCATCGCGTTCCCCGTTACGCTTCCGTTCACTGCGGCTGACACGACGTCGGGCATCGCAAGTGTAGCTCTTTACGTGTCGCTTGACGGCGGAGCTTATGAGGATACTGCCCTAAGAGCGACCGGCACCGAGGGGAGCTTCGACTACACGCCAGAGACGCTTGTCGCCGGGGTTTATAGATTCTATGCCATCGCAACGGACAATGCGGGCAACGCTGAGTCTGTGCCAGGTGAGCCGGATGCGACCGTCATATTCGACACAGTCGCCCCTGTCTCCGTGGCGAGCGTATCCGCTGAATACACGAACAGCTTCCGATAGCCGTTTCGTTCACTGCTTCTGATGGCGGAACTGGGCTTGTGGGTGTGGAACTCTGGGTGAGTTTCGGCAACGAGGCCTTCGTTGATACGGGTCTTTCCTCAACCAAGTCCTCAGGCAGATTCAACTACATGCCGGGTACCTTGACTGACGGGACGTTCAGCTTCTATACAATAGCCTCGGACGTTGCCGGGAACGTCGAGGCGGCGCCTGATGCGGCTGACGGGTCGATCGTGGTGGACCGGACGGTTCCGACGTCGTCGTGCTCGATCGAGGAAACCTTTGTCAACGCATTCCCGCTCTCGGTTGACTACACGAGTGCAGACACCGGAACGGGCGTTGAGCACATCGATCTCTACTACCGCTACGGCGATGGTAGCTGGGCGAAGGCAACGATGCTGACGGAGGCATCGGGCACGTTCGCCTTCACGCCTGATATTGCCGCAGATGGGTATTACGAGTTCTACACTAAGGCGTTCGACTATGCTCTGAACGCGGAGCCGACCGCTGGGCCGGACGACGGCGTCAGGGTTGACGCCACGACGCCGATCTCATCGGTAACAGCTCCGGCTTCGGTGAAGGCGGTTCCTTTTTATGTTCTGTTCACCGCTCGGGACGATGGGGCAGGCGTTTCAACGACCGGGCTTTGGTTCAGCTACAATGGTGGTGAGTGGGTAGATTCCGGGCTCGAGAGAACTGGAACAGCCGGTCAGTTCGAGTTCACCGCCCCTGAGGGTCAGGGGAGTTATCGGTTCTACACTGTTTGTGAGGACAAGGTCGGCAACGTGGAGGCTGCGCCAAGCGTTCCAGATGCTTTGACTGTTTATCACATCCCTGCGCCAGACGCGTATGTCAGCACGAACAGCCTGGACTTTGGGGAGGTGGACGTTGGGACGCAGGCTCTAAGTTCATTTACGATCAGCAACTACGGTGACGCGAACTTAACCATCAGCGAGGTCTCGAGCGATGATCCTGTGTTTCCAGTCTTGTTCACGGGCGACCTGCCTCAGAAGCTTGCGCCGGGCGTCAGTGTGATGGTCAGCGTGGCGTTTGCGCCTTATGTAGAGGGTGATTTTGTGGGTGAGATCCTGGTCGTTACTGATGATCCGGATACGCCTGTAATGACGATTGCTCTCTCGGGCGCCGGTGTCGAGGTTTCTGGTGAGTTCACGGTGGATATATGGCCGAATGAGAATACGTTCCATTTCGGTGACACGTTGACGATCGAGATGAGCGTTGCCAACACCGATGAGCCGGTGTCGATCGACCTCTATGCAGTTCTGACGTTTGACTATGGGGATAGTGAGGAGCGTAGCTGGTCCGCCTCATCGGGTGGCACTTGGACAGAAGGCTTCTCGATGTATAGGACCGCCTGGGAGATCGAGACAGGGCACGACGAGACGACGGAGCTTCTTTCTGAGACGCTGCCTTGTGAGGTGCCGATGGTGGTCAAGTCAGGCGCTTACACGCTCAGGATTGCCGCGCTTCGCACGGGCACGTTTGAATTCGTGACTGATATGGTAACAACGGGACTTTGGGTTGTGGGCGAGCCCTTTGTGGATATTTCGGCGGACAAGGAGACGTATTCGGCGAACGGTGACACGGTTCAGCTTTCGCTTGACGCAGAGGTGCCGTTCGCGCTGACGGCGGACTTCTACGTCGTGATGTTCGCGCCCGATGGGTCTTTCTGGTGTCCAACTGGATTTGGGGAGGCCGGATGGGTTCAGGGCTGTGCTCCAATGCTCGCGGGGATTTCGTTGAATGCAGGCTTTGAGCTCTCGAGCGTTGCTTTCACAATGAACCTACCCGCATGGGCGCCGTTCAATCAGATTGGCGACTACGTGATCTACGCGGCACTTACTGAGCCAGGGACGATGACGCCGCTTTCTGATATTGGTTTGGCGACTTTTTCGCTGCAATAGCGATAGCTCCGAAGAGTGTTTAATTGTTAATTGACGGGCGCCTCGGTGCTTGAGGCGCCCGTTTTTTGTTTTGGGTTTTGAAAAACTACGGAACATGGGCGGTCGCGGTGTGTTTTTTCTCTTGACTTGACTGCAAAAGTTGAGTAGTGTTCTGCTTTATCTGAATTGGACAGTTTGGTGGACATTTTTTGCTTGCCCTGTGGCATGGCTTTGAAAGGCGGTTGATCGCCGAGGCTGGGAGGTGCGGGGGTTTTTTTACGTTTGTTAAGAATGATATTGACTTAGTTCGTGCAGACCCTATATTTGTTATAGAAGTTGGTTGAGGGAGTAGAGTGCTGGCGCTTGCTTACTGGCTGTTAGATTGGGCTTTTCGCACCTTTCATGGGCGAGGGGGTGTTGTATTAGTCGGCCTCGAACGAGGGATTCGGGCGGGAATAGCTCAGTTGGCTAGAGCATCAGCCTTCCAAGCTGAGGGTCGCGGGTTCGAATCCCGTTTCCCGCTTAGTTATTTGACATTTATATCTGCCCACGTAGCTCAGTAGGTTGAGCACTTCCTTGGTAAGGAAGAGGACACCGGTTCAAGTCCGGTCGTGGGCTTCTGAGACGAGTTCTGGGACAGAAGAGACGATTTTGAGGAACGTTAAGGTTGTTTGCTGGATTCCTCGCATTGACTGTATTTTAGGAGGTTTATGATGGCAAAGGCGAAGTACGAGCGGACGAAGCCTCATGTGAACGTTGGCACGATCGGTCACATTGACCACGGTAAGACGACGTTGACTGCTGCGTTGACGCTTTGTCTTTCCAAGAGGGGGCTTGCTGAGTACACACCGTTCGACAGGATCGACAAGGCCCCCGAGGAGCGTGAGCGAGGGATAACGATCGCTATTGCTCACGTCGAGTATGAAACGGATAAGAGGCATTACGCACACGTAGATTGTCCAGGTCATGTTGATTACATAAAGAACATGATCACGGGAGCGGCTCAGATGGATGGGGCGATTCTGGTTGTTGCGGCGGACGACGGTCCGAAGTTACAGACAAGGGAGCATATTCTTCTCGCCAAACAAGTGGGCGTGCCTTACATAGTTGTCTATCTCAACAAGACCGATTTGGTTGACGATCCAGACTTGATCGAGATCATCGACATGGAAGTTCGTGAGCTGCTGAACAAGTATGAGTATCCCGGAGACGATGTGCCGATAATCCGTGGTTCGGCTCGGAAGGCTCTTGAGTGTGGCTGCGGCAAGGATGAATGTGAGAACTGCGGGTCAATTTTTGAGCTCGTGCATGCCGTTGATGACTACATTCCGACACCGGAGAGAGCCATTGAAAAGCCGTTTCTGATGTCTGTCGAGGACGTTTTCAGCATCCAAGGACGAGGCACGGTAGCGACAGGGAGAATCGAGCGCGGCGTGATCAAGATGGGTGAAGACGTTGAGATAGTGGGGATTCACGAGACACGGAAGACGGTGTGCACAGGTGTTGAGATGTTCCGCAAGACGCTCGATACTGGCGAGGCGGGCGACAACATTGGGGTGCTGTTGCGTGGGATCAAGCGTAGTGAGGTCCAGCGTGGCCAGGTCATAGCCAAGCCTGGGACTATCACGCCGCACACGCACTTCAAGGCAAGGATTTACGTTCTGTCCGAAAAAGAGGGCGGTCGGCACAAGCCGTTCTTCAACGGCTATCGGCCGCAGTTTTATTTCAGGACAACCGATGTGACTGGGACGATCAGTCTTCCGGAGAACGTCAACATGATAATGCCGGGCGACAACGTTGACATGGAAGTCCGGCTGATATGCCCGATCGCGATGGAGGTGGAGCAGCGCTTCGCCATCCGCGAGGGTGGCAGGACGGTTGGGGCCGGTGCGATCACAGAGATAATCGAGTAACATTATAGTCTGGAGAGCAGCTGGTGGCCAAGAAGGCTAAGAAGCAGCGAGAGATAGTCACGCTCGGCTGTGTGGACTGCAAGCGCCGGAACTACACTACCACGCGGAATAAGCGTAAGCACCAGGATAAGTTAGAGCTGAGCAAGTATTGCAGGTTTTGCAGGAAACATACCTCTCACAAAGAGGTCAGATAGCGCCTCGAGGCCGGACTGATATATGAAGGCCAGTAGCTCTAATGGTTAGAGCGCCGGGCTCCAAATCCGGAAGTTGGGGGTTCGAATCCCTCCTGGCCTGCCATTCGAGTTGTGGACTTAGCACGATGATGATATGGGGTCAAGATGAACAAGCTCATAACGTTCCTTCGGGATGTTCGGCTTGAACTAAAGCGAGTAACGTGGCCGAACAAGGATCAGATAATGTCAGCGACGGTGGTTGTGATCGTGGCGACGCTGATTGTGTCGGCGTATCTCGGTGTGGTGGACAAGTTGTTCTCTGTGCTACTGCATTTCGCGTTGAAGTAGGGGTTTAGGTTTGGAGCGTTCAGTCTTGACATCAGGAAACGAGGGCGAGGAGGGTCGCGAGGTTCAGCCAGAGGAGATCGCTGCATCCGCCTCTTCTCAGGAAGAGGCTGCGGTGGGCGAGGCGACCTCGGATGAGTCTGGCGCGGAGGAAGAGGACAGCCGGTTCCACTGGTATGCGGTTCACACGTATTCCGGCTACGAGAAGTCAGTCAGCAAGGCCATATCTTTTTTGAGCGAGACGCACAAGGAGCTTAAGGGCAAGATAGCCCGTATTTACGTTCCGACGGAACAGGTTAAAACGAGGCGCCTTGATGGACGCGAGATGAGGCGAGAGCGTGCCCTTTTCCCCGGATATGTGTTCTTGCGGATGGAGCTTACTCGGGATGTAGTTAATGTCTGCACCGCAGCGCCGAAAGTAATTGGTTTCGTCAAGTCTGGCGACGATGAGTTGCAGATGTTTACGGACGAGGAGATAACGGCGATCGAGGAGGGCAAGAAGCAGAGACAGCGCGCGGGCGTGAGGGAGGTTCCTTTCGCGGTTGGGGACCGCGTTAAGATAGTCGAGGGCTTGTTTGCGCCTTTTTCAGGAGACGTTGAGGATGTGTCGGGTGACAAGAAGCGGTTGAAGGTAACGGTGGGGATATTTGGACGCCCGATTCCTGTTGAGCTTTCTTTTGATCAGGTTGAGCTTGCGGGTGAGGAGGATTAGGAAGCATGAGAGAGGATAGGTGCTTTGGCTAAAGAGGTTATCGCGAGGTTGAAGCTGCAGATAGAGGGTGGTGCGGCGACACCTGCTCCCCCCGTGGGGACCGCACTTGGTCAGTATCGGGTTGCGCCCGTGGAGTTTTGCAAGCAGTTCAATGAGCGGACGAAGGATCAGAAAGGTTTGATAATACCGGCTGTGATTACCATATATAAGGACCGGTCGTTTTCGTTCGTGACTAAGAATCCGCCGGCTGGTTTTCTCTTAAAGCGAGCGGTTGGTCTTGCGAAAGGCTCCGCGGAGCCGAACAAGACGAAGGTTGGTCGTATAACTCGTGCGCAGCTCGAGGAAGTGGCCCGACAGAAAATGCCAGACCTCAATGCGATAGACATTGATGGTGCGGTGAAGATACTCAGCGGGACAGCCAGGAGCATGGGCATCGAGGTCGAGGATTAGTTGGTTTTGTTGGGTTTGGGCAATTGAGAGAAGTAGTGCAATGACGAGACGGGGCAAGATGTATTTGGAGGCGTCGGCCAAGATCGATAGCGAGATGTATTACACTCTGGAGCAGGCAATAGAGATGGCTTGTGAGTTGTCGTTCACGAAGTTCAACGAGACGTTGGACTTGGCAGGGCGACTTGGTGTCGATCCGCGGCATGCTGATCAGATGGTTCGGGGCACGGTGAATCTTCCGCATGGCACGGGTAAGGAGGTCCGCGTGCTGGTTTTTGCGAAGGGTGAAAAGGAGAAAGAGGCTGAGGCGGCCGGTGCTGATTTCGTTGGCGGGGATGAGTTGATCACGAAGATACAGGGCGGTTGGCTGGAGTTTGACGCGGTTGTTGCAACGCCAGATATGATGTCGAAGGTTGGCAAGCTTGGGCGCATTCTTGGCCCCAGGCGGTTAATGCCTTCGCCTAAGACTGGGACGGTAACGTTTGAGGTCGCGAGGGCTGTCGAGGAGCTTAAAGCTGGCAAGATTGAGTTCAAGGTTGACCGGACGTCGAACATCCATGTGCCGTTTGGGAAGCGGGATTTTGGGAAGGTTCTTTTGGTTGAGAACGCAAGGGCGTTTCTTGAGAGTCTGATCAGGGCCAAGCCGGTTGCGAGCAAAGGTCGCTACCTGAAGAGCCTGACGGTATCGACAACGATGGGTCCGGGGATAAAGATTGACCCGGTGCAAACAGCTGCATCACTGAAGGGCTAGGTTACAACATGGTTCGAGGATTGGAATACAAGCGGGCAGTTGTGAAAGACCTGTCTGGCCGGTTTTCTACCGCGGAGGCGGTTGTGCTTGTTGACTTTTCGGGTGTTTCGGTGTCCGAGATAACCGAGCTTCGGAACAAGGCGCGGGATGCGAATGTAGATTACATTGTTGCCAAGAACAACCTGATCAGGCGTGCGATAACGGGCACACCGTTGGAGTGTTTGGACTCTGATCTGGTGGGGCAGACAGCGTTAGGGATTGGATATGATGGGTCCTTAGTGGCGTTGAAAATTCTCACGGACGCTGCAAAGGGGCTTGAAGGCCTTAAGATAAAAGCTGGTTTCGTGGATGGCGAGTATGCCTCAGGGGAGGAGGTAACGGCGATAGCCAAGTTGCCGAGCAAACCGCAGTTGGTTGGGAGGTTGGCTAGTGTATTGCAGGCACCGATTTCAAAGCTGGTTTTTGTCCTGAATGGGCCGGTCACCGGGCTTGTCAGAACATTGCAGGCGATCAAAGAGAAAAAAGAGGGCAGGCCGTCGAGCGCCTCGGAGTGAGGTCGGCGGATTTTGTGAGCCCATCTTTTTAATAAGTGGAGGAAGTGCATGGTAGAGCTAACGAAGGAGCAGGTGGTCGAATTCATAGAGAACATGTCCGTGAAGGACCTTTCGACCATGGTCAAGGAGCTTGAGGAGCGATTTGGAGTTTCGGCCGCAGCGTTCGCACCCGCGGCTGTGGCAGGAGTGCCGGCGGGTGAGGCGGCTGAGGCCGCCGCGGAGAAGACCGAGTTTGACGTGCTTTTGAAGTCGTTTGGCGAGAAGAAGATACACGTGATCAAGGCGATTCGCAGCCTGATCAATCTGGGGTTGAAGGAGAGCAAGGAGCTTGTCGAATCGGCACCGGCAAAGGTGAAGGAGGGCCTCAGCAAGGAAGATGCAGAGGAGTTCAAGAAGGTCATCGAGGAAGCGGGCGGTACCGTCGAGATCCAGTAATTGGGGAGGTATTAGATGATATCGGCGAGTAAGCCGGTTGACATTAGGCGGAGTTACGTCAAGACGAGAAGTGCCGTCGAGATTCCGTCGCTGCTGGCGGTTCAGACGGAGTCATTTGACAGGTTCCTGCAGCGAGAGGTTCCGCCGGAGAAGCGGCAGTCGATAGGCGCAGAAGCTGTATTTGAGGAGATTTTTCCCATTGAGAACGCGAGTCGCAACTGCGAGCTCGAGTTTGTGGCTTATGAGGTGGGTGCGGAATATGTGTGTCCTTGTGGGCAGACATCGCATTATTTTCAGAGCTTGGAGCCATGCGAGCGGTGTGGTCACTTGGCAATGCGGCGGCTCGGGACGCGTTATACGGAGGAGGAGTGCCTGCAGCGCGAGATGACGTATGCTGCGTCGATGCGAGTGAGGCTTCGCCTCAAGAGGTTCGACGTTTCGGACGAGGTGAGGAAGCCGAAGAAAGAGGGGATAGTTGAGCAGACGATTTTCCTGTGCGAGATGCCGTTAATGACCTCGAAGGGCACTTTCATAATCAATGGGACTGAGCGGACTATTGTGAACCAGCTGCACCGTTCTCCTGGCGTTTTCTTTGCCCGGTCTAAGGAGGTTGGGCGTGAGGACTACTCTGCTCGCATCGTTCCGGAACGTGGGCCGTGGCTTGAGTTTTTATTCGATGCGAGCGGTGTGCTTCAGGCCCGCGTGGACACGAACAAGCGTAAGCGGCGGATACCCGCCTCCTCAGTGTTGCGTGCGCTTGGTTTAAGGACGAAGGAAGAGGTGATCCAGTGCTTCATCGGCGTTGAGCAGGTGGAGATGTCGCCGGACGGTAGTTTCAAGAGCAAGTTGAATCGGAAGATACATCTTGCCTATCGGCCCAAGCAGGACGTAGTTGACCCCCAGAGCGGGGCAGTTCTTGTAAGGAAGCATCACAGGATATCGAAGGCCGCACTTGCGAGGATCGATAAGAGTGAGCTGGAGTATCTCCCCATGAGTCGTGAGGAGTTCTTGGGGCGTGAGGTTGTCTGGGACATCCACGACGAGGAGGACAACGTTATCGTTCCGATGAACAAGGAGCTGGACGACGCCGACCTTGATGCGATTCAGAGGGCTCAAGTCGAGCGGTTTGAGCTGTATCCTTCCCGGAGCGCTGAGTTTGCGAACATGCTCTTCGAGACAGTCGAGGCGGAGAAGATTGGGTTAGATGTCGTGTCCGAGGAGCCGGAGCAGCAAAGCAAGGATCAGGCCGCCAGCCGGTCCTACCTGAGCTCATTCGCAGATGCTAGCGACGATGAGGCGGCTCGGAAGTTTTTTAATAATTTGTTTTTTAATCCCAAGAGATACGATCTTTCCGAGATAGGTCGCCTTCGGTTCAATTTCAAGTTCAAGAAGAAGACGCCGCTTTCAGAGCGGAGTTTGACGCGTGAGGACGTGATCGACACGATTGCGTATTTGTTCAAGTTGAAGGCTGGCGAGGGCGAGGTTGATGACATTGATCATTTAGGTAACAGGCGCGTTCGGAGAGTAGGCGAGCTCCTTGAGAACCAGTTTCGTTTGGGGCTTCTTCGTCTGGAGCGTCTTATTCGGGAGAAGATCAATTCGCAAGATGTGGAGGAGCTCAAGCCACAGGACCTGGTGAACTCGAAGGTCGTCAGCGGCGTGATCCGGGAGTTTTTTGGCGGCAGCCAGCTGTCGCAGTTTTTGGAGCAGACCAACCCACTTGCGGAGCTGACCCACAAACGTAGGCTTAGTGCGCTTGGCCCGGGCGGGCTGACGCGGGAGCGGGCGACGTTTGAGGTCAGGGACGTTCATCCGACACACTATGGGCGTATATGTCCGATAGAGACTCCTGAGGGTCCGAACATTGGCCTTTTGGCTTCATTGACGGTATTGGCAAGGGTCAACGACCGGGGGTTCATTGAGACGCCGTATCGTGAGTTGGACAAGGATGGCCATGTTGCAGAGACTGTTACCTACCTCGACGCTCACGAGGAGGACGAATATCACATCGCTCAGGCTAGTGAGCCGCTAACTAAGGACGGGCACCTGGCTTCGGACAGGGTGGCCTCCCGGTTCAGAGGTAATTTCCACACTGAGGCGTCGTTGAAGATAAAGTATTTGGATGCCTCGCCAGGTCAGATCGTTAGTATGTCCGCGGCTCTAATCCCGTTTCTGGAGCATGATGATGCGAACCGAGCGCTTATGGGCTCGAACATGCAGCGTCAGGGGGTTCCGTTGATGCAGCCCTCGGCCCCTCTTGTGGGAACGGGGATGGAGAAGATCGCAGCCAGGGATTCTGGAGTGGTTCAGACCGCTAGGCGAAGCGGTGAAGTTGTAAGTGTAACAGGCAGCCGAATCGTGGCTGAGGCTGATGACGAGGTGATCTTCGATGAGAACGGCAATCGGCTTTCTGATGGCAAGTTCGATTTTTATTACCTAAAGAAGTTTATGAAATCCAATCAGAACACGTGCATAAACGAGCGTCCATCAGTTCGCGTTGGCGAGAGGGTGAAGGCCGGCGATTTGATAACGGATGGTTACGCCATCAGTGGCGGTGAGCTTGCGCTTGGTCGGGATATATTGGTCGCTTTCATGCCCTGGCACGGCTATAATTACGAGGACGCCATTTTGGTTTCTGAGCGTGTTGTTCGTGATGATATCTTCACCTCGATTCACGTCGAGGAGTTCATGACAGAGGCTAGAGACAACAAGCTCGGGCCTGACGAGATCACTCCGGACATCCCGAACGTTCGCCCCGAGGCGCTTCGGCATTTGGATAGCAGCGGTATTGCCAGAATTGGCTCTAAGGTTGGTCCGGGCGACATCTTGGTTGGGAAGGTTACTCCGAAGGCTGAGACGCAGCTCTCGCCGGAGGAGAAGCTGCTGAAGGCCTTGTTTGGTGACAAGGCGCGAGAGGTCAAGAACGCCTCACTGTTTGTGCATCCGGGCGTGAGCGGGACCGTAATTGACGTGCGGGTTTTTGCGCGCCGTTCGGCTGAGGAGCAGCTTGGCAAGCACAAGGTCATCCAAGCTGCACTGGCGAACATCCAGAGTCGCGAGGATGACGAGCGGAGGGTTATTACAGCTGGTCGGGACAGGATCATGCGTCGCATTCTTTCCGGGGCAGTTCTCACACACGAGTATGTCGTTCCTGGAACGAAGAAGGTCATTTGTAGGAAAGGCAAGAAGATTGCCCGCACTAGACTTGCGAAGCTCATCTATTACGTGCTTCATGAGATCGCTCAAAAAGAGGAGGGCGAGCTCGGGGCACGACTAAGGCAGGTGGAGAAGCTCGCCAGCGACCAGATAGGGCTGATGGAGACGCGTTATAGAGAGCAGCGCGAGAGGATACGTGGTGGGGACGAACTCAGGCCGGGCGTGATTCAGATGGTAAAGGTTTACGTGGCGATAAAGCGTAACCTGAACGTTGGGGATAAGATGGCCGGTCGACACGGTAACAAGGGCGTTGTGGCCAAGGTGCTTCCGATTGAGAGCCTGCCTTATCTTGAGGATGGTACGCCGGTGGATATGGTGCTAAGTCCGCTTGGTGTCCCGTCACGGATGAACGTCGGGCAGTTGTTGGAGACGCACCTGGGGTGGGCCTCGAAGGTTATAGGCGATAAGACGGGTGCGATGCTGAATAATGGGTGCGACACTAAGGCCCTTCGAGATTGGCTCCTCGCCATCTACGAGGGTGATGAAGCGAAGGAGGCCGACCTTAAGAGGTATTCCGACAGCGACCTCAGGGGGTTCGCTAGCGTGATTGCGAAGTATGGGCTGCCAGTGGCCTGTCCAGTGTTCTCGAGTGCCACAGAGGAAGAGATAGGACATGCCCTTTCGCTTGCAGGTCTGCCCGAAAATGGGAAAGTTATGCTTTATGATGGGCAGACTGGCAAGCCATTCGACCAGAAGGTAACGGTGGGTTACATCTATGTGATGAAGCTCGATCATTTGGTTGACGACAAGATGCATGCCCGTTCAACCGGTCCGTATTCGTTGGTTACACAGCAGCCACTTGGAGGCAAGGCCCAGTCCGGTGGGCAGAGGCTGGGAGAGATGGAAGTCTGGTCGCTTGAGGCGTTTGGAGCTGCGAACGCACTTCAGGAGTTCTTGACGGTCAAAAGCGATGATGTGGAGGGTCGCAACAAGATATACGAGGCGATTGTGAAGGGACAGGACCTAGCAAGACCGGGAACGCCGGAATCATTCAACGTCTTGATCAAGGAGCTTCAGAGCCTTGGCCTCGACTTAGAGCTTTTGGAGACGCGGAGGCGCCCACGGTTCTCTCGGGCTTCTCTTGAGTTTGAGCGGGTTGAAGATGGGATCAAAATAACAAGGTGACCGGAGGTTATGTGTTGGACAGATCAATAGATCTTTTTGACAAGCCCAGAGAACCGAAGCCGTTTGATGCTATTCGGATAGGTTTGGCATCTCCGGAGCGGATTCGGGAGTGGTCCCATGGCGAGGTGAAGAAGCCAGAGACGATCAACTATCGCACTTTCAAGCCCGAGCGTGATGGGCTCTTCTGCGCTAGGATATTTGGCCCAGTGAAGGACTTTGAGTGTAACTGCGGCAAGTATAAGCGCATGAAGCACCGGGGGATTGTATGTGAGAAGTGTCACGTTGAGGTCATCCGGTCGATTGTTCGTCGAGAGCGGCTTGGGCACATAGAATTGGCATGTCCGGTCGCACATATATGGTTTTTCAAGGCGCCTCCTTCACGGATTGGGTACTTGCTGGACATGACGATCAAGCAGCTCGAGCGCGTCATTTACTATGAGTCTTACGTAGTGATTGAGCCCGGGGAATCTGGCCTTAAGAGAGGCAAGCTTGTCTCGGAGGATGAGTACCGGCATTTGAAGAATGTTCTTGGCCTGCGAGTTCAAATGGGCGCTGAGGCGATTCGGGAGCTTCTGCAGCTTTTGCAGCTTGATGAGTTGGCAGAGGAGTTGCGGGCATCGCTTCGTCCGAGGGTTAAGATCAAGGACATCAGGGACAGCGATTTCGAGGTCAATCAGATCGTTGATAGGCTTCTGTTTGAGGAGGTTTCGGAGCGCATCATGGAGGAGGGCGGCTCGCCGCCGGAGGGCAAGGCGGTTCGGATACCGGTGCAGACGTCCAAGAAGGCGGTCAAGCGGCTGAAGATAGTGGAGGACTTACGCCACTCGGGGACCGCGGGTCGGATGGTGAACAAGCCTGAGTGGATGATCCTTACCGTTATTCCGGTGTTGCCACCGGACCTGAGGCCGCTCGTGCCTCTCGATGGTGGGCGATTTGCCACTTCCGACCTGAACGATCTTTATAGAAGGGTGCTCAATCGTAATAATCGTCTTAAGAAGCTGTTAGCGTTGAAGGCCCCAGAAGTGATAGTTCGTAACGAGAAGCGGATGCTTCAGGAGGCGGTCGATGCGCTTTTGGATAACACGCGTCGTTCCAGGCCGGTCGTTGCGCCTCATAATCGGCCTGTTCGTTCTCTGACGGACATGCTTCGGGGGAAGCAGGGGAGGTTCCGGCAGAATCTACTTGGGAAGCGAGTTGACTACTCAGGCCGTTCGGTGATTGTGATTGGGCCTCACCTTGGCATTCATCAGTGCGGGCTTCCGAAGCGGATGGCACTGGAGCTGTTCAAGCCATTTATCTATAACCGTCTTCTACAGGATGGGCTGGCGGCAACGGTCAAGAGCGCGAGGAAGATGGTGGATTCGGAGCATGTTGAGGTTTGGCGTATTCTCAACGAAATAGTTCAGAAACACACCGTCATGTTGAATCGAGCGCCTACGTTGCACCGGCTGGGCGTTCAGTCCTTTAAGCCTATTTTGATCGAGGGTAAGGCGATCGAAGTGCCCGCCCTCGTTTGCGCTGCCTTCAATGCTGATTTTGATGGTGACCAGATGGCGGTGCATGTGCCACTGTCGGTGAGGTCTCAGGCGGAGTCACTCTGTCTGATGCTTGCGAGCAACAATGTTCTCTCGCCTGCAAACGGCCATCCGCTGGCTGTGCCATCGAGGGACATGGTGCTGGGGTGTTTTTACTTGACAAAGGTTCGTGAGGAGGTTCCCAGGGGTGGGGTGTTTGCCGACTTGGATGAGGTGATAACGGTGCACTCACTTGGGGGTATTTCGCTCTTGGACACCATTAGGGTTAGAATACCCGTCTTCAAGTGTAGCGTGTGCGGGAATCTGATTCAGTCGAGATCGCATCCCCGCAAATGCCTTGTTTGCTTAGGAGAGGAGTTCACGCCTGCGGTCACGTGGTTGTGCGAGAAGTGTGGCTTTGTCCGCCAGAAGGAGCAAAAGGTGAAAAGATGCCCTCGCTGCGGCGGGACTAATAGCTTTAAGTACCGAAACGCGGTCGTATCGACGCCGGGTCGTATCATACTTAACGCCACGATGCCGGAAGGCTACCCGTTAATCAATGAAGTGATGACGCAGCGTGCCATTGCGAAGCACATAACTCAGATCCACACGTTGTTTGGGCTTGCAGAGACAGTGAGGGTGCTGGATAATCTGAAAGACTTGGGTTTCAAATACAGCACACTCTCGGGCGTCTCCATCTCGATCACCGACATCACGATCCCGAAGGATAAGCACGAGATCGTGAAAGATGCGGACGAGAAAGTCGGGCGCGTGATCTCGGATTTTAACCGTGGCCGGATCACCGATGGGGAGCGGCATAACAAGACGGTCGATATCTGGACGAAGGCCAAGAACCTCGTTTCCAAGAATGTTATCTCGGCGCTTGCGGCGTCGAAGGCGGATGGTGGTGGTGTGGATTTCGGTGCAGCGGAGGGGCTCAATCCAGTTTTCATGATGATGTACTCTGGAGCTAGAGGCAGCACCGAGCAGATACTGCAGCTTGCAGGCATGAGAGGCCTTATGAGCAAGACCTCGGGCGAGATCATCGAGGCACCAATCAATGCCAATTTTCGGGAGGGGTTGAGCGTTCTAGAGTATTTCATCTCGACTCACGGTGGTCGGAAGGGGTTGGCGGATACGGCTCTTAAGACATCGAACGCTGGCTATTTGACCCGGATTCTAGTTGATGTCGCGCAGGAGGTGATCGTAACAGAGGATGACTGCGGCACGATCAA